>JBILYW010000212.1:0-6131 GCA_044377555.1 Pseudomonas sp. | reverse complement strand
TAGAAAAAGCCGTGGGCCTGTCCGCTGGCCGAGGGATAGCACAGCGTCCGCGGACGGCTGATCTGCTCGGCCGGCAGCGGCGCAACGCCGCCAGCCAGCACATCGACATGGTGATCAGCGCGGTGAATGCGGACCACCGCTGAAGGACATACCGGCGATGCGGCGATGCAGTAGATGAACTCGTCATCCAGCGCCAGGCTGCGAAAACGGCTGTAGTCGCCAGTGAAATCCTCAAGGTTGCCATCAGCTGTACGTATGCCCAAATGTCCGAAACCGGCTTCAGTCCAGCTGGCCAGATATGCTTGTTCGCCCAGCGGCAGCCAGGTGCTGGCGCCCAATTGCCAGGGCGCCGGGGCGTGATCGGCGTCAGCGGCTGGCGCGGGCACCAGGCCTTCGCCCGACTCGGCCCAAGGCTGCCAAAAACCAGCGCGGTCGGTCAGGCAATGCAGGCGGTTGTGTTCGTCGAAGCGCGGTTGTTGCAGCGATTCCTCAGCCAGGTCGCCGGCAATGCAATACGCGGTATTCCAGTGGCCGGCGCTTTGGCCTTCGGCCAGCATCAGTCGGGTAGAGGTCCATGGCTGATGCGGACGGCTCCATTCGATCCAGGCCAGGCGCTGGCCGTCAGGGCTCAGGGTGGGCGCGGCATAGAAGTCGGCACCTTCGGCCAGTACCCGGCGCTCAAGGGTGCCCGGATGGATGCTGACCAGCCGATGCTGATCGAGGTTTTCTTCGACGGCCAGCACTTGCCCTTCGACAAACTGCACATCGCCGTAGCGGCAAGTGCCTTGGGTCAGCGCCTGCGGGGCGGTGCCATCCAGGCCTTGGCGGTACAGTTGTTGATCGGCTTCGTTGACGAACACCACGCCATCATCGCTCAGGCAAAACGCGCCCCCGCCGTACTCGTATACCCGGCTGCGCACGCTGAAACCCTCTGGCGTCAGGCAATGCGCTTGCCCGTCGCGCCGGTGCCAGATACGGCAGGCGGCGTCAGTGGGGCGGTATTCATTCCAGAACAGGCCGAGGGGGCCGACCCGCAATTCAGCGAAATCGACCCCGGCGGCTACGGCGAGTGCAGCACTGAAGGGTTCAACCTTTTGCGATGAGACGTGAGTTTCGTTCATTTCGGAAGGCCAGTTGTTCGATGGTCTGGGTGGCGTGCTCGGCTTCTTCGCGCGCCTTGAGAATCAGGTCGTGTTGCGGCGACTTGCTGCACACAGGGTCCGCGTTGCTGGCGTCTCCCGTGAGCATAAAGGCCTGGCAACGACAGCCGCCGAAGTCCTTTTCTTTCTCGTCGCACGAGCGGCAAGGCTCGGGCATCCAGTCATAACCCCGAAAACGATTGAAGCCGAACGAGTCGTACCAGATGTGTTGCATGCTGTGGTCGCGCACGTTGGGGAACTCGACCGGCATTTGCCGTGCACCATGACACGGCAGGGCGGTGCCGTCAGGTGTCACGGTCAAAAAGATGCTGCCCCAGCCGTTCATGCAGGCCTTGGGGCGCTCTTCGTAATAATCCGGGGTGACGAAAATCAGTTTGCAGGGGTGGCCTTCGGCTTCAAGTTTGGCGCGGTATTCATTGGTCACCCGCTCGGCGCGCACCAGCTGTTCCTTGGTTGGGAGCAAGCCGACGCGGTTGAGCTGGGCCCAGCCGTAGAACTGGCAGGTGGCGAGCTCGACGAAGTCGGCCTCAAGGGCGATGCACAGCTCGATGATGCGGTCGATCTTGTCGATGTTGTGCCGGTGGGTGACGAAGTTCAGCACCATCGGGTAGCCGTGGGCTTTGACGGCGCGGGCCATTTCGAGTTTTTGCGCGAAGGCTTTTTTCGAGCCGGCCAGCAGGTTGTTTACTTGCTCGTCACTGGCCTGGAAGCTGATCTGGATATGGTCCAGCCCGGCCTTTTTGAAGTCGCTGATTTTTTGCTCGGTCAGGCCAATGCCCGAGGTGATCAGGTTGGTGTAGAAGCCTAGTTTGCGGGCCTCACTGATCAGTTCGGCCAGGTCCTGGCGTACCAGCGGCTCGCCACCGGAGAACCCGAGCTGGGCTGCGCCCATCTCCCGCGCTTCACGAAATACCTTGATCCACTGCTCGGTGCTCAGCTCTTTGCCCTGCTGGGCGAAATCCAGCGGGTTGGAGCAATAGGGGCATTGCAGCGGGCAGCGATAGGTCAGTTCAGCCAGCAGCCACAATGGCAGGCCGACTTCCGGTGTTGGGGGGATGCGGCTGTCAGGCAAGTTCGATCCAGTGCTCTGCACGAGCGACCTCCATAAATTGCTCGATGTCTTCACCGAGTTCGGGTACGCCGGGGAACTGCGCGTCCAGCGAGGCAATGATGGCCGCCACGTCGCGCTGGCCGTCAATCAGGCCGCCGATCAGCGCGGCGCTGTCATTGAGTTTGATCATGCCTTCGGGGTAGAGCAGCACGTGGCCTTTTTGTGCCGGTTCGTACTGGAAACGGTAGCCGGTACGCCAGGTCGGGATTTTGCTGCGGTCGAAGTTCATAGGGTGATTCCTTTATGCCAGACCCGTTCGCAGGTCACGCTGTGATACGGCGGGCGGTCCAGCTCGTAGGCCATGGTCATGGCATCGAGCATGCTCCAAAGGATGTCGAGTTTGAACTGGAGAATTTCCAGCATGCGCTGCTGGCCTTCCCGGGTGGTGTAGTGCTGCAGGGTGATCGCCAGCCCGTGTTCTACGTCGCGCCTGGCCTGGCCCAGACGAGTGCGGAAATACTCGTAGCCGGCAGGGTCGATCCACGGGTAGTGCTGCGGCCAGCTGTCCAGGCGTGACTGGTGGATTTGCGGCGCGAACATCTCGGTCAGCGAGCTGCTGGCGGCTTCTTCCCAGCTGGCGCGGCGGGCGAAGTTGACGTAGGCGTCTACGGCAAAGCGTACGCCGGGCAGAACCAGCTCCTGGGAGCGCAGTTGATCCGGGTCCAGACCTACGGCCTGACCCAGACGCAACCAGGCTTCGATGCCGCCGTCTTCTCCGGGTGCGCCGTCGTGGTCGAGCAGGCGTTGAATCCACTCACGACGTACTTCGCGATCCGGGCAGTTGGCCAGGATAGCGGCGTCCTTGAGCGGGATATTGACTTGATAGTAGAAGCGGTTGGCGACCCAGCCCTGAATCTGCTCGCGGGTCGCGCGGCCTTCGTACATCGCCACCTGATAGGGGTGGTAGATGTGGTAGTACGCGCCTTTGGCACGCAGTGCGGCCTCGAATTCGGCGGTGGAGAGTGGGGCTTGGGTCACGTGTGTTCTCCAGTCATGTGGGAGCGGGTTTACTCGCGATGGCATCACCGCGATTTGTCAGGCATACCGCGTCGTTTGTATCGCGAGCCAGCCCGTTCCTGCAGGGGAATGCATGGATTATTACAACTCGATGCTCATGCCATCAAAGGCCACTTCAACCCCCCGGCGTGCCAGTTCGGCGCGTTCGGCAGAGTCTTCGTCGAGGATCGGGTTGGTGTTGTTGATGTGGATCAGAATCTTGCGCTGCTCAGGCAGTTGCTCAAGTACTTCGAGCATGCCGCCGGGACCGTTTTGTGCCAGGTGGCCCATTTCTCGCCCGGTGCGGGTACCGACGCCACGGCGCTGCATTTCATCGTCGTCCCAC
Source organism: Pseudomonas sp. (assembly GCA_044377555.1). Lineage (GTDB taxonomy): Bacteria > Pseudomonadota > Gammaproteobacteria > Pseudomonadales > Pseudomonadaceae > Aquipseudomonas. The sequence continues at coordinate 2,518 of JBILYW010000212.1, read as the reverse complement.
ATCGTGCCGTCCACCAGCAGGCAGTTACTGCCTGCCATGATTTCCAGCAGAGGTGCATCTACCTTGCCCAGGCCGGGGGCGTAGAACAGTTTGCCGCCGGTGCGCAGGTCTTCGACGATGAGGCCAATGTTGTCGCCCGGGTGCGGGTCGAAGCGGTGTGGCGAGTACGGCGGCGCGGCACTGCGCAGCGGCAACGGGCTGAAACGCAGGTTGGGGCAGGCCGGGATGGTGAATGAGCCTTCAAGCTCGATGCGGTTCCAGTTCAGGCCGCCATTCCAGTGTTTGAGCATGGTGAACAGCGGGAAGCCGGTGCTCAGGTCTTCATGGACCATGTCGGTGCACCACACCTCATGCGGGCAGCCTTCGCGCAAGCTGAGCAGGCCGGTGGTGTGGTCGATCTGGCTGTCCATCAGGATGATGGCGCTGATCCCGGTATCGCGCAGGGCCCGGCCCGGTTGCATGGGGGCGAAGCTTTGCAGTTGGGCGCGGATGTCGGGTGAGGTGTTGCACAGGACCCAGTTGACGCCGTCATCGGAAATCGCGATCGAGGACTGCGTGCGGGCGGTGGCGCGCAGGCTGCCATCACGAAAACCCGCGCAGTTGACGCAGTTGCAGTTCCACTGCGGGAAGCCGCCGCCAGCGGCGGAGCCTAGAATCTGGACGAACATGGCGTGCTCTCTTGCGAAGCTGAAAATAAAAACGCCCCGGCGAACCGAGGCGTTGGGTTGCTCTGCTGGGCTCTTTATTCAAGAGGCCGGGCAGATCAACGGCTGGCGAAGTACATGGTGACTTCAAAGCCAATACGCAGGTCGGTGTAAGCAGGTTTAGTCCAAGCCATTAGGTGACTCCTTCAGCGGGTGGTTAGTGGGTGTCTCTTGATTAGTCCAGCTCCCGAAGGAGATGTTCAAAAGTTCAGGTGGACATGTTACTAAATTTGAAAGTATCTGAACGCCCAAAGTTGAAGAAAGCCCATTACATGGTTGGTAACGATCAGCTTCTCCCTGGATAAAACGTTTCAGTGGCCGGGCTTGTGGCCAGGCACAACCAGCGGCTTTCAGGCGCGTTAACCTGCTGGGCCGCTTTGAGTGTAGTGCCTTGATCCAGTGCCATAAGTGCGGTGTAGAGGGCTGTCAGGTAATCCGACGGGTGGCCTGCCAGCTTCGCTTGCCAGAGCAATTCGCTGGCCTGGAGCACGCCCAGGGCCGCACTCGAGAATTGTCGGGCCAAGGTTGTGCGGGCCTGAATGAAAGATGTTTCATCCAGTGCAGAGATCATATTCGGCAAATCCTCGAGGAAGTTTTGGATGTGATCGAAGATTTCTGCTGTCGGGGCGTGGGGCGATTGCACGCCGAACAGCAGGCCGGTTTGGCCATTGATCTGGCGCAGGCCGCTGAACACGGCATAACCCAGTTGCAGCCCGACCCGTAGACGTTGATAGAACGGGGTTTGCGCCACATGACCGAGCAGGCGCCAGGCGGCTTCGTCAGCGATGGTCGCTTCCGGGGCCGGGCAGTACAGAAGGAGTGCGTGCTCGCTGGAGTCGCAGGGCTCGGTGTGCCAGTGACGTTGGGTGTTGTGCTCGCTCGGCCGCACCTGTTGCGCATCCGGGGTGCCCGGGACTTTGTTCAGCACCGGTGTGATCAAGGTCTGTGTGGCAGCAGGCAGTCCGACGGCCAGCCCGTCCCAACGGGCTTGTCCCCAGCAGTCCTGCAGATCGGCGGCAACAGGCCCGCTGCACGGCTGGCACAGTTCGGGCAGGCGTTTGAGCAGTTGGCGGATGGGGATCAACGGTGCGGCTGGTGAGGTACTGCCTGTGAGCTCTGTGACCGGTGCACCGAGTGCGCGCACTGCGTGCTCCAGAATGGCGGGCATGGGTTCGTGGAAACCGTGCATTTTGAGTAGCCAGTCATTGCCCAACGCGTTGAACGACAGTTCGACTCCGGCGTAGCGAGCATCGAGAACAAGTGAGCGCAGGCTGTTTTCCAGGAGCGGCAACAATTCCGGTGCAGGCTTTACCGGCAGGTGCCAGCGCAGATAAATCGCCGCTTCGCCGCTGTGGGCGGGGATTGCCGTGCTGAAACTCATGGCGGACAGGTCGCGGCGACTGCGCAGGCGATCCTGGGCAAATGTGCGCAAGCCGCGGTGAGCACTGGTTTGCCCGCGAATCAGGCCGGCACTGACCGGTTCTTTCGCTGCCAGCAGAAACGGATTGGGCGCAGGCAGTTGCCAGGCATGCTGCCCGGCTGGTTGTGGCGCGCAAGGCAACTGTTCCAGCACGGCCTTGAGGGCTGTAATGCCTTGTTCTGACAGACCGGGTACATATTGCTCACCATCGCGGCGGGCAAGTTCCAGCGCAGCACTGACGTCTAGCTGACGCTGTTGCAGCAGACGGTACTCGTCCCGTAGCGCAGGCCAATCCTGTTGTGCGCTGAAAAACGCCAGCCAGTCATGGAAGGTGTTCTGGATCAGTGCGGCGTGCCCCGCGATGTCGGTGGCGGCACTGAATTCAATCTGCAGC
>JBILYW010000211.1:0-6153 GCA_044377555.1 Pseudomonas sp. | reverse complement strand
ACAAATGCAGCAGGGCAAAGTGCCGAAAACGGTGAAGTAAAAGCTCACCCGCCCGCCTCTGCGGGAGCGGCTGCCCGCTCCCGCAGAGCTATCAGGCTTTGCGAAGTGGCGTGGTCCAGCGCTCGGACAGAATCACCCCCGCCAGCGTCAGCGCGCCACCAATCAGGTGATAAGCGTGCAACTGTTCTTTCAATACCACCGCCGCAATCAGCGCAGTGATCAGCGGCAGCAGGTTGAAAAACAGTGTGGTGCGGCTCGGGCCCAGGGTGGCCACGGCTTTCATCCAGGCCAGCGGCGCGATCATCGATGCCAGCACACAGGCGTACAGCACCAGCCCCATGTTGTGCACGGTCGGGCCGACCTTGGGGGAGGCCAGGTACAGCGGAAACAACACCACAATCGCCACCAGTATCTGCATGTAGAGCATTTGCAGGGGCGGCAGGCGCAGCTGCCATTTCTTCAGCAGGGTGCTGTAAACCGCATAGGCCAGGGTGGCGATCAGCATCATCGCGTCACCCAGGTTCAGGCCATGGTCGAGCAAGGCTGCGAGGCTGCCGCTCGACACCACCACCAGCACACCGGCAAACGACACGACGGCACCTACCAGAGCCCCGGCCGTCAGGCGCTGACCCAGGCTGATAATCGACATGGCCAGCACCATCAACGGCATCAGCGACAGGATAATCCCCATGTTGGTGGCCGAGGTGCGGGCTGCCGCGTAGTAGGCCAGGCTTTGGTAAATCGCCATGCCGAGCACGCCGAGGACGAAAATCTTGCCCAGGTTGGGGCGGATGACTGACCAGTTGGCCATCACCGGCTTGAGCATAAACGGGGTAAACAACAGGCCGGCCAGCAGCCAGCGGTAAAAGCCGATCTCGGACGGGAAGATCGCGCCGACCGCCAGTTTGTTGATCACGGTATTGCCGGCCCAGATAAAAATGGCCAGTAGCGGGTAAGCGTATTGCATCAGGAACAACCACAGGGTTAATGAGGGGTGATTATCCGCTTGTCTGTCTGCAAGCCTATACTTCGATCCGGCCAACCTCATACCGAATCCAGACAGCATGCGCAAAAAACTGATCAGCGTTCCCGAATTCGACGGCTTGCCGGCGCCGGTTTACTTTCGCTACGCCGAAATCGAAGCTCACAGCCATGCCATACCTCACGTACATGCCTGGGGTTCGCTGGATTACGTGGCCCACGGGGTGATGCGCTTCGAGGTTGCCGGTCAGCGTTTTATGTCGCCGCCGCAGTACGCGGTCTGGGTTCCGCCCAACACCGAGCACAGCGCCTACAATGCGCAGGCCATTGTGTACCGCTCGGTGTATCTGGATGCCGAGCATTGCCAGCATTTGCCGACCACCCCGGTCACGCTGGCCATCAGCGATATTCTCAAGGCCATCCTCAGCGACTTTGCGCGGCGCGATATCAATATCCCCCGGACCGAAGCGGATATTCGGCTGGCCCGGGTGCTGGTCGACCAATTGCGTCAGGCGCCGGTGCACCAGTGCTATCTGCCTTATGCCAGCCATCCGGGTTTGCTCCATGTGCTCGAAGCGCTGCAACTTCAGCCCGGCGATAACCGGCCGCTGGGCCAGTGGGCTGAGCAGGTGCACGTCAGCGAACGCACGCTGGCACGTTTGTTTGTCCGCGAACTGGGCATGAGCTTTGGCGAGTGGCGCCAGCGCCTGCGCTTTCTGGCAGCGATTGAGGCGCTGGAGTCGACGCGCAGCGTGCAGGACGTGGGTTTCGATCTGGGTTACAGCACCTCATCGGCGTTTATCGCCATGTTTGCGCGCCAGGCCGGGTGTACGCCGGAGCAGTATCGACGCCAGGTTCGGCCGCGGTGAGAAGTCACTGGTCATGCCCTCGATGTAACAGAGTTTGTCTACACTTCAGAAACATCCGCTGCCACCTGGTGCGGTGATAAGGAGAAAACTCCATGAAGATGCTGCGTGTACCTCTGCTGCTGCTCGGCTTGCTGTTGTGCTCCCAGGGTTTTGCGGCCACCGCCCAACAAAACAAAATGACCACCTGCAACGCCGAAGCCAGCACCAAAACCCTCAAGGGTGATGAGCGCAAGGCCTTTATGAGTAACTGCCTCAAAGCCAAACCGGCGGCCGCAGCCACCACCCAGCAGGAAAAAATGAAGACCTGCAATGCCACTGCCGGCACCCAGGCCCTCAAGGGCGATGCACGCAAAACCTTTATGAGCGATTGCCTGAAGAAAAAATAAAGCGGGCTCTATAGCTGCTGACGAGACACTTCAGCTGTGGGAGCGAGCCTGCTTGCGAAGATCATTCGCGAGCAGGCTCGCTCCCACAGGGGCATTGAGGTGTGGCTTCAGCCCTCGCCGGTCACAAAATCTAGTGCTGCCGGTCGAAGGCTGGCAGACTGCCTGTCCTTTCGCGCTGCCAGTTTTGAGGCTGTATGCCATCGTTTTCTCAGCGTCACATCATGCTTGCCAGCTACATCATCATTGCTGGCGGTCTGTTGCTGGTTTTCCCGTTACGTTTGTTGCCAAGCCTGCTGGCCGGTTTATTGGTGTTCGAACTGGTCAATATGCTCACCCCGCAATTGCAGCGTCTGATCGCAGGGCGGCGAGCACGCTGGCTGGCGGTGGCGTTGCTGGGCACCCTGATTGTCAGTGTGCTGGCGCTGATATTCGCCGGTGCCATCAGCTTTTTGCTGCATGAAGCCGAGAATCCGGGTGCTTCGCTGGATAAGTTCATGGTCGTGGTTGATCGGGCGCGCGGGCAATTGCCGCCGTTCCTGGACAGCTATCTGCCCGCCAGTGCCGCAGAGTTCCGCATCGCCATCGGCCAGTGGATGAACAAGCACCTCAGTGATCTGCAGCTGGTGGGCAAAGACGCGGCCCACATGTTTGTGACCCTGCTGATCGGCATGGTGCTGGGGGCAATCATGGCCTTGCAGACCATTCCCGATATCAGCCGCCGCAAACCGCTGGCCGCCGCGTTGTTCGAGCGCCTGCACCTGCTGGTACAGGCCTTTCGCAATATCGTGTTTGCCCAGATCAAGATCGCGCTGCTCAACACCGTGTTTACCGGCGTGTTTCTGGCGGTGGTACTGCCGCTGCTGGGCATTCACCTGCCGCTGACCAAAACCCTGATCGTACTGACCTTCCTGCTGGGCTTGCTACCGGTGATCGGCAACCTGATCTCCAACACGCTGATCACCATCGTTGGTCTGTCACTGTCGATCTGGGTGGCGGTGGGTGCGCTGGCCTATCTGATTGTTATCCACAAGCTGGAATACTTTCTCAACGCCAGGATTGTGGGCGGGCAGATCAGTGCCAAGTCCTGGGAGCTGCTGCTGGCGATGCTGGTATTTGAAGCAGCCTTCGGCCTGCCGGGCGTAGTGGCAGGGCCGATTTATTACGCGTATTTGAAAAGCGAGTTGAAGCAGGTGGGGTTGGTCTAGCCGTTAACCTTAAATGCTGTAGCCGCTGGCGCAGGCTGCGATAAGGGCCGAAGGCCCTTGAAACAGCGGGGGCCGCAGCGCAGCCCGTCGCAGCCTGCGCCAGCAGCTACAGGATTCGGGATCAGCCGTAACGCTTTTTGGCTTCAATCGCCAAACCGCTGCCGATGCTGCCAAAAATGTTGCCTTCCACGTGGTTGGCATTGGGCAGCATGGCCGAGACACTCTGACGCAAGGCCGGAATACCGCTCGAACCACCGGTGAAGAACACCGTATCCACCTGCTCGACACCTACGCCTGCGCTGTTGAGCAAGTTGGTCACGCTGTTGCGGATGCGCTCAAGCTGGTTGTCGATGGCCGCTTCAAACATCGCCCGGCTCAGGTCCACGCTCAGTCCAGGTTCAACCCGATCCAGCGCCACATGGCGGTTTTCGTTGTGGGTCAGTTCGATCTTGGTTTCTTCGATTTCCATCGCCAACCAGTGACCGGCACGCTGTTCGATCAACTTGAACAGGCGATCGATGCCGCCGGTGTCGACGATGTCGTAACGCATGCTGTTCAAGGCAATCTGGGTTTTTTGCGCGTACACCGAGTTGATGGTGTGCCAGGTGGCCAGGTTCATGTGGTGGCTGGTCGGCATGTAGGCGCCGCTTTTCATCCGGCTGCCGTAGCCGAACAACGGCATCACACCTTGCAGGCTCAGCTGTTTGTCGAAGTCGGTACCGCCCACGTGCACACCGCCGGTGGCGAGGATGTCGTCCTGGCGGTTATCCATGCCACGACGCTCGGGCGACAGGCGCACCAGCGAAAAGTCGGAGGTACCACCACCGATATCGACAATCAGCACCAACTCTTCGCGCTCGATGGTCGACTCGTAGTCGAATGCCGCCGCAATCGGCTCGTACTGGAAAGACACTTCCTTGAAGCCAATGGCGCGTGCCACGTCGGTCAGGGTGTTTTCGGCTTCCTGGTCGGCCAGGGGGTCGTCATCGACGAAAAACACCGGGCGGCCCAGCACCACTTCTTCGAAGTCCCGACCTGCGGTGTCTTCGGCGCGCTTTTTAAGCTGACCGATAAACAGCCCCAGCAAGTCCTTGAACGGCATCGCCGTGCCCAGCACGCTGGTGTCGTGCTTGATCAGCTTGGAGCCCAGCAGGCTCTTGAGCGAACGCATCAGCCGGCCTTCGTAGCCTTCCAGGTACTCATGCAGCGCCAGACGGCCATACACCGGGCGGCGTTCTTCAATATTGAAAAACACCACGGAGGGCAGGGTGATCTTGTCGTCCTCCAGCGCGATGAGGGTTTCCACGCCTGGGCGAAGCCAGCCGACGGTGGAGTTGGACGTGCCGAAGTCGATGCCGCAGGCACGTGCTGGAGTGGCGCTTTTCATGTCTTTCGTGTTCCGGTTAAAAAACGGCCGCGCAGTGTATGTCAGACCGCCACAGAATCGAAGGGCGACGATTCGCTAATTCGCAGGTTTTAATCCCCTTGAAAGACTATCCTTCATCCCCAAACTTCCAGACATTGGTTTGGTGGTTGTCAGGCGACTCTGTGAAGCCCGTAGGCTGCCGATAAACTTTTGCAGCACCGTTCAGCCACACGATTGAGATCGGTCAATCCACAGGCGGGCCGACCAGAGCATTCTGGGTGCCCAGAGCGGCGCGATATTGATAACGGATGGTGATCCTTACATGGACTTCAAAGACTATTACAAGATCCTGGGTGTGGAGCCGACGGCTGACGATAAGGCGATCAAGACCGCCTATCGCAAGCTGGCGCGCAAGTATCACCCGGATGTAAGCAAGGAAAAGGACGCCGAGAGTAAATTCAAGGACGTCAACGAGGCCTATGAAGCGCTTAAAAGCGCCGAAAAACGTGCCGAGTACGATGAAATTCGCAAATACGGCCAACACGGCCAACCGTTCCAGGGACCGCCAGGCTGGCAGGGCCGTTCCAGCGGTGGTTTCGAAGATCAGGGCGATTTTTCAGACTTTTTCAGCTCGATCTTCGGTTCGCGCGGTAATGGCTTTGGTGGTCAGTCGGGTCGCAGTGCGGGTCGACGTGGACAGGATGTAGAAATGGAACTGCCGATTTTCCTTGAAGAAACCCTGTCGGGCGAGTCGAAGCAGATCAGCTTCCAGATCGGCGATACCAGCAAGACCCTGAGCGTGAAGATCCCGGCCGGTGTGACCGACGGCGAGCGTATCCGCCTTAAAGGCCAGGGCGCGCCGGGCATGGGCGGTGCCGCCAATGGTGATCTGTACCTGATCATCCGCTTTGCGCCGCACCCTAAATTCGATGTTGAAGGCCACGACCTGGTCATCACTGTGCCGTTGGCACCGTGGGAAGCTGCGCTGGGCACCAAGGTGGCGATACCGACCTTGACCAGCAAGGTGATGATGACCATTCGCCCGGACAGCCAGAGCGGTCAACGCTTGCGCATCAAGGGCCACGGCCTGAGCGACAAGCAAGGCCAGCGTGGTGATTTGTATGCCCAATTGAAAGTGGTCATGCCGACGCATGGCGACGAGGCCACCAAAGCACTGTGGCAAGAACTCGCCGACAAAGCCGCATTTGACCCGAGAGCCCAATGGAGTAACTGATCATGAGCAGCACCCTGATCGTTCAGCTGGACATGGAAAGGTTCTGCGAAGAGGCCAATATCCCGGCCACTTACGTGATAGAGATTGTCGAACACGGAATTATCGAACCTCA
>JBILYW010000210.1:0-6164 GCA_044377555.1 Pseudomonas sp. | reverse complement strand
GGGACAAACGGCATCTTCGAAACTTTCATGGGTACACGCTTGCCACGCACGATGGCCCAGACTTCAGAGTCCACCGGTGTGAATGCAATATCCAGATAACCCATTGCCAGCGGTGCGCCCAGGGTCGGGCCAAAGCCACCGCTGCACACGGCGCCAATCACGGTGCCGTCGGCGTCGACAATCTCGGCGCCTTCGCGCACCGGGGTGCGTTCCTGTGGCAGCAGCCCCACGCGTTTGCGGGCCACACCCTTTTGCTGTTGCGCAAAGAGGGTTTCGGCGCCCGGGAAGCCACCGGCACGCGGGCCGTCTGCGCGACGGGCCTTGGAGATGGCCCAGAGCAGGCTGGCTTCAATCGGCGTGGTGGTGTCGTTCATGTCATGGCCGTACAGGCACAGGCCGGCTTCAAGGCGCAGCGAGTCGCGAGCGCCCAGGCCGATGGCCTGCACTTCGGGCTCCGCCAGCAGGCGGCGTGCCAGTTCTTCGGCGCGATCGGCCGGTACCGAGATTTCAAAGCCGTCTTCGCCGGTGTAGCCCGAGCGGCTGACGTAGCAGTCCGCGCCCAGCAGGGTCACCGGGGCAAATTGCATGAAGGTCATTTTTGCGACGTCTGGCGCCAGGCGCTGCAGCACGTTAACGGCCGCCGGGCCTTGCAGGGCGAGCAGGGCGCGTTCTTCGAACAGTGGCTGGACCTGGCAGTGCCCGCCCAGGTGTTTGCGCAGATGCGCCAGGTCCTGGTCCTTGCAGCCGGCGTTAACCACCAGGAACAGTTCGTTATTGCCCAGATTGGCGACCATCAGGTCATCGAGGATGCCGCCTTGTTCGTTGGTGAACATTGCGTAGCGCTGCATGCCGACAGGCAGGTCGATGATGTCGACCGGCACCAGGGCTTCCAGTGCCTTGGCCGCATCAGCGCCGATCAGGCGGATCTGGCCCATGTGCGATACATCGAACAACCCGGCCTGCTCGCGGGTGTGCTGATGCTCTTTCATTACCCCCAGCGGGTACTGCACGGGCATGTCATACCCGGCGAATGGCACCATGCGGGCACCGAGCTCAATGTGCAGCGCGTGCAGCGGGGTTTTAAGCAGTTGTTCGGTGGACATTGGTGACTCCTTAAAAATCAGCACTCGATAATGTTTACAGCCAGACCGCCGCGAGCGGTCTCCTTGTATTTGCTTTTCATGTCGGCGCCGGTCTGGCGCATGGTGCGGATCACCTTGTCGAGCGAGACAAAGTGCTGGCCGTCGCCGCGCAGGGCCATGCGCACGGCGTTGATGGCCTTGACTGAGCCCATCGCGTTGCGTTCGATGCACGGCACCTGTACCAGGCCGCCAATCGGGTCGCAGGTCAGGCCGAGGTTGTGCTCCATGCCGATTTCGGCCGCGTTCTCGACTTGCTGAACGCTGCCGCCCAGCACTTCACACAACGCACCCGCCGCCATGGAGCAGGCCACGCCGACTTCTCCCTGGCAGCCGACTTCGGCGCCCGAGATCGAGGCGTTTTCTTTGTACAGGATGCCGATGGCCGCAGCGGTCAGCAGGAACCGCACCACGCCGTCTTCGTTGGCCCCGCCGATAAAGCGCATGTAGTAATGCAACACGGCGGGAATGATCCCGGCCGCGCCGTTGGTAGGTGCCGTGACCACGCGCCCGCCGTTGGCGTTCTCTTCGTTGACGGCCAACGCGTACAGGTTGACCCAGTCGAGTACCGACAGCGCATCGCGCAATGCAGCCTCCGGGTTGGCACAGAGCTGACGATGCAATGCGGCCGCGCGACGTTTGACCTTCAGCCCGCCGGGCAAAATGCCTTCGTTGCGACAGCCCGCGCTCACACAATCCTGCATCACCTGCCAGATATTCAGCAAACCGCTGCGGGTTTCGGCTTCGGGGCGCCAGGCATTTTCGTTGGCCATCATCACTTCACTGATCGACAGGTGATGGGTGGCGCAATGGCGCAACAGGTCTTTGGCGGTTTTGAAGGGGTACTTCAGTTCGGTGCTGTCTTCGACGATGCGGTCTGCTCCCGCTGCGCCTTCATCCACCACAAAGCCGCCACCGACCGAGTAATACTCGCGGCTGCGGATTTGAATCCCGGCGCTATCCAGGGCACGGAAAATCATGCCGTTGGGGTGATAGGGCAGGGGTTTGCGAATCATCGCCAGATGGGCTTTTTCGTTGAAATCGATGGGGTGTTCGCCCAGCAGGTTCAAGCGCCCGCTGCTGCGAATGGTGGCCAGGCGTTCGGCCACGGTTTCGGTGTTGACGGTATCCGGGTGCTCGCCTTCAAGCCCCAGCAGCACGGCTTTGTCGCTGCCGTGCCCTTTGCCGGTGGCACCGAGGGAGCCATAGAGTTCGACTTTTACACTGGTTGTGTCTTGCAGCAGCTCGTCGCGGCGCAGACCTTCGACAAAGCGCGCAGCAGCACGCATGGGGCCGACGGTATGGGAGCTGGAAGGGCCGATGCCAATCTTGAACAGGTCGAACACGCTTAACGACATAGGGTTCTCCGGTTTCTTATTGTGTAGTGCAACTTCGATCCCTGTGGGGGCTGGCTTGCCTGCGATAGCATCACTGCGGTCTGGCTGCAAAATCGCATTGCCTGTATCGCGAGCGAGCCCGCTCCCACATCAGATCTCCATGACCCGAGTGCTTACGCTTCCTGATAGCTTTCGATCGACGGGCAAGCGCAAATCAGATTGCGGTCGCCAAACACGTTGTCGACCCGGCCTACCGGTGGCCAGTATTTGCCTTCGATCAAGGACGCAACCGGGTACACCGCCTGTTCACGGCTGTAAGGGTGGGTCCACTCACCGATCATTTCAGCGGCCGTGTGCGGGGCGTTTTTCAGCGGGTTGTCTTCCTTGTCCAGACCGCCGCTTTCAACTTCGCGGATCTCTTCGCGGATGCAGATCATGGCCTGACAGAAGCGGTCCAGTTCTTCCTTGGATTCACTTTCGGTCGGCTCGATCATCAGCGTGCCTGCCACCGGGAACGACATGGTCGGGGCGTGGAAGCCGAAGTCGATCAGGCGCTTGGCCACGTCATCGACGCTGATGCCGCTGCTTTCCTTGAGCGGGCGCAGGTCGAGGATGCATTCGTGCGCCACCAGGCCATTGCTGCCCGAGTACAGCACCGGGTAGTGCTCCTCGAGGCGACGGGCGATGTAGTTGGCGTTAAGGATCGCCAGCTGCGAAGCACGCTTGAGGCCTTCGCCGCCCATCATGCGGATGTACATCCAGGTGATCGGCAAAATGCTCGCGCTGCCGAACGGCGCCGCGCACACCGCGCCTTCCTTGCGTTCCATGGCCGCGTGACCCGGCAGGAACGGCGTGAGGTGCGATTTGACGCCAATCGGGCCAACGCCCGGGCCACCGCCACCGTGGGGGATGCAGAAGGTTTTGTGCAGGTTGAGGTGGGACACGTCGCCGCCGAACTTGCCCGGCGCACACAGGCCTACCATCGCGTTCATGTTGGCGCCGTCGATGTACACCTGGCCGCCGTTGTCATGAATGATGCCGCAGATTTCGCGGATGCCTTCTTCGAACACGCCGTGGGTCGAAGGGTAGGTGATCATCAGGGCTGCGAGGTGGTCGCTGTGCTCGATGGCTTTGGCGCGCAGGTCTTCGATGTCGACGTTGCCCCGTGCATCGCATGCCGTCACCACCACGCGCATACCGGCCATGTTGGCGGTGGCGGGGTTGGTGCCGTGGGCCGAGGACGGGATCAGGCAGATGTCACGGCGCTCGTCGCCACGGCTGTGGTGATAGGCGCGAATCGCCAGCAAGCCCGCGTACTCGCCCTGGGAACCGGCGTTCGGTTGCAGCGAGATGGCGTCGTAACCGGTCGCCGCGCACAGCATGGCTTCCAGCTCGGTGGTCAGTTGCTGGTAGCCCAGGCTTTGCTCGGCAGGGGCGAACGGGTGCAGGTTGCCGAACTCGGCCCAGGTCACCGGGATCATTTCGCTGGCAGCGTTGAGTTTCATGGTGCACGAGCCCAGCGGGATCATGGTGCGGTCCAGTGCCAGGTCCTTGTCCGCCAAACGACGCAGGTAACGCATCAGTTCGGTTTCAGAGTGGTAACGGTTGAACACCGGGTGGCTGAGGATCGGCGACTGTCGCAGCAGAGCGGCTGGCAGGGTGCCGGTCACGGTGCTGGCCAGCGCTTCGAAGTCGGGCAGGGCCTGACCGTCAGCAGCGAGCAGAGCCCATAGGGCGATGACGTCGGACTGGCTGCTGGTTTCATCCAGCGACAGACCCAGGCGCTGCTCGTCGATCACGCGCAGGTTGATCTGAGCGGCATGGGCCTTGGCGTGCAGGGCTGCGGTCTGGCTGCCGGTGTTCAGGGTCAGGGTGTCGAAGAACTGGCTTTGCTCGACCGTCAGCCCCAGCGCGCTCAGGCCCTGGGCCAGAATCGCGGTCAGCTGATGAATGCGCTGAGCAATCTGCGTCAGGCCTTTGGGGCCGTGGTACACCGCGTACATGCTGGCGATGTTGGCCAGCAGGACCTGGGCCGTGCAGATGTTGCTCGTGGCCTTCTCGCGGCGGATATGTTGCTCGCGGGTTTGCATGGCCAGGCGCAGCGCAGGTTTGCCGTGACGGTCAACCGAGACACCGACCAGGCGCCCCGGCATGTCGCGCTTGAACGCGTCGCGGGTGGCGAAGTAGGCCGCGTGCGGGCCGCCAAAGCCCAGTGGCACGCCAAAACGCTGGGCGCTGCCGATGGCAACGTCTGCGCCGAATTCGCCCGGAGGCGTCAGCAGGGTCAGGGCCAGCAGGTCGGCGGCAACCGCTACCAGTGCGTTGGCGCTGTGGAAACGCTCAACCAGCTCGCGGTAATCGAATACGTCACCGTTACTCGCCGGGTATTGCAGCAGGGCGCCGAAGAAGGGCGACATGTCTGTCAGCTCGCGTTCGTCTGCGACCACAACCTTGATGCCCAGCGGCTCGGCACGGGTGCGCAGCACGTCGAGGGTTTGCGGGTGGCAGTGGCTGGAAGCAAAGAAGCTGTGGCTGGATTTGTTTTTGCTCAGGCGTTTGCAGAAGGTCATCGCTTCGGCTGCGGCGGTGGCTTCATCGAGCAGCGATGCGTTGGAAATCGGCAGACCGGTGAGATCGCTGATCAGGGTCTGGAAGTTGAGCAGGGACTCCAGGCGGCCTTGGGAAATTTCAGGCTGGTAAGGGGTGTAGGCGGTGTACCAGGCCGGGTTTTCCAGCAGGTTGCGCAAGATCGGCGAAGGGGTATGGCAGTTGTAGTAGCCCTGGCCGATATAGGTTTTGCACAGCTGGTTTTTGGCTGCGATGGCCTTGATCGAAGCCAGTGCGTCGGCTTCGCTTTGACCGTCCGGCAAGTCGAGCACGCTAGTGCCCTTGATGCTTTGCGGGATCACGCTGGCGCTGAGGCCTTCGAGGGAATCAAAACCGAGGGTGGCGAGCATCGCCTGCTCGTCGGCCTGGCGCGGGCCGATGTGGCGCGCGATGAACTCATTGGCAGTGCTGAGATTGATGGTCATGGCGGGCTTCTCAGTTGTCGTCTTGGGCTTTGATCAAGCGGTCGTACGCGTCTTGATCGAGCAGTTGGGCCACAGCGTTGGCATCGGCAGGCTTGAAACGGAAGAACCAGCCTTCACCCAGCGGGTCTTCGTTGACCAGTTCCGGGCTGCTGTCGAGCGCCGGGTTGACGGCGATCACTTCACCGTCCAGTGGCATGTAAACGCCGCTGGCAGCCTTGACCGACTCAACGGTGGCGGCTTCTGCGCCCTTGTCGTAGGCCTGCAGTTCAGGCAGCTGCACAAACACCACGTCACCCAGAGCGTTTTGCGCAAACGCGGTAATGCCTACGGTTACGCTGCCGTCGGCTTCGGTGCGCAGCCATTCGTGGTCTTCAGTAAAACGCAATTCGCTCATGGAAACTCCTCAGGGCCAGACATGTCTGGTGGTCACAGGTAAATGCTCGTGCAGATCGAGCTTATTGAGGAGTTCATTGCAAAATGACTGCCACTTTATAAATATCCTTATTTATCAATGGCTTGAATTGTTTTCGAGAAGGGTTTCTTTTTTGCTCTGTAGCGAAATCGATACAGCACAAACGCAATAAAAAAATCCAAGAGGATCAAAGCCTTGCATGGCTGCGGTTTAGAGGGTCTGTATCGATATCGCTCCACTGGAG
>JBILYW010000209.1:0-6208 GCA_044377555.1 Pseudomonas sp. | reverse complement strand
CCGGCCCATGATCGGTAATCCGCACCGTCAGGCTGCTCGCGTCGTGATTGAGCCAGGCCACCACCTGCACCGAGGTATCGGGGCGCGTATAGCGCACGGCATTGCGGATGACGTTATCAAAACACCGATACAACAATTCGCCGCTGGCCCGACTGACAAAGACCGGGCATGCATGCAGGCTGACCCGGCAACCTTTGATCTGCGCTTCAAACTGTGCGTCTTCGATGGTCAGCGCCAGTATGTCGATGATATCGACCGGCTCGCGCTCGATACTCTCCGGCCGCCCCTGCACCCGGGCCAGGGTCAGCAACGCTTCGATCAGGGTATCCATGCGCATCGATTCGCGCTCAATACGCTCGACCATGTCTTCGCGGCCCGGGTTTTGCTGTAGCAACCCGATGGCCACCTGCATGCGGGTCAGTGGTGAACGCAATTCGTGGGAGATGTCGTGTAACAGGTGTTGCTGGGCTTGCACCAGCTGTTTGAGTTGGTTGGCCATACGGTCGCAGTCTTCGGCCAGATCGACGATTTCATCGCGACGCGCGCCCATGATCGGCTTGACCCGGGTTTCGAAGCGACCTTGGGCCACATCGCTCATCGCCCGCCGCAGATACGCCAGCGGCCATGTCAGATAAAAGGCCATAAAGCCGCTGAACAACGCGCTCATCACCGTGCCGATCAACAACAGCATCAACCCCGAAGCCCTCGCTCCGATGCCATTAACCGGCCCCCCCGAGGACCTGAGCGACAAAGTGTGGCCATCTTTGCAGATGATTGCGCGCTCAAAAACCGGGTGCAGGACCGGCATGCCAGCCAGCAGTTGGCCGGCGCTGTCATAGACCGCAATGGATTCGTCGGCGGGGTCGTGCCACACATCCAGCAGTTGCTTGCCCGCCTCGATACCGAACTGGCGCAGCAACTGTTCCTCGCTTTCAAGAAGGGTATCCAGATGAGGAGTGCCAGCCCCTGTCCGGCTCAACGTCACAATGCCGATACCGACAAAAAACGTCAGGCTGGTGGCCAGCCAAAAGGCCAGAAACAGCTTCCAGAACAGCCGGCTGGATTGCATCATTCCGCGATCAACAAGTAGCCGAGCCCACGCACGTTCTGAATCCAGGCCTTGGCGTCAGAGCGCGGGCCGAGCTTATGCCGGATGCTGCTGATGTGCACATCAATACGCCGGTCGTAGCGGGTCAGGGGGCAACCCAGGGCATTGAGCGACAAGTCCTGCTTACTTACCACTTGCCCGGCATTGCGGGCCAATTCTTCGAGCAAGCTGAATTCGGTACTGGTCACACCCAGCTCACAGCCCTGCCAAAGCACCTGACGCTTGCCGGGCCACAACGCCAGCTGGCCGGTCTTGACCACCTCGGTGCTCGCCTGCCCCATCGGTCGTACCCGACGCATGATTGCCCGTAAACGCGCCACCAGTTCGCCCGGCGTGCTGGGTTTGGGCACGTAGTCATCGGCACCCAGTTCCAGGCCGGTGATCCGGTCAATGTTGTCACCACGGGCGGTGAGCAATACCACCGGCACCTGGCTGCGGGCCCGAATGCGCCTGAGCACCTCGATCCCCGACAGTCGCGGCAGCATCACATCCAGCACCACAATGCCGTACTGCCCGGACAACGCGCGCGCCTCGCCCTCTTCGCCGGTATGTACCGCGGTCACCTCAAAACCTTCACGCTCCAGGTATTCGCTGAGCAAACCGGTCAGTTCCTGGTCATCGTCGACAAGCAATACACGGATCATGGCGATCTCTTGAAGGGGGGATCGGCGCATTATCAGCATTACCAAACGTAGCGTCATTCCCTGCAGCCAACTTTTACCTAACTTGACACTCGGTTAACCGCACCAAACGGCCCGAACTTTTATGCTTGACCTCCACCAGCCTGCTTGCCCTGCGGTATGTCGTCTTGCTGAGCCATATCCGCGCCCGCTTACGCTGCTTGTCGATGTGTCCTGGATAAAAGGTCTAAATGAACTTTCCGCGCCTGCTCTGCTCGGTTGCACTGCTGCTCAATGTCACACTTGCGCATGCCCAAGGTTTCACGATTACTGATATTCGCATCGACGGCCTGCAGCGGGTTTCTGCAGGCAGCGTGTTCGCCGCCCTGACATTGAACGTCGGCGAACAGGCGGATAAGCAGCAGTTGTTGGCGTCCACCCGTTCACTGTTCAAGACCGGTTTGTTTCAGGACATTCATCTGGGGCGCGACGGCGACGTTCTGGTGATCAAGGTTGTCGAACGGCCGTCTGTGGCCAGCATCAACATTGAGGGCAACAAGGCCATTTCCACCGATGACCTGATGAAGGGCCTCAAGCAGTCCGGGCTGGCCGAGGACGAAATTTTCCAGCCAGCCACCCTGCAAGGAGTACGTAATGAGTTGCAGCGCCAGTATGCAGCCCAGGGCCGCTATTCGGCCTCGGTGGACGCCGAAGTAGACGCACAGCCGCGTAACCGCGTCGGCCTGAAGATCAAGATCGACGAAGGCCAAGTGGCGGCGATCAAACATATCAATGTGTTGGGCAACACCGTCTTCGACCAGAGTGAACTGAACGATCAGTTCACCCTCAAAATCAGTCACTGGCTGTCGTTTTTCAAGAACGATGACAAGTACTCCCGCGAGAAGCTGTCCGGTGATCTCGAGCGTCTGCGCTCGTACTACCTGGACCGCGGCTATATCAACATGGACATCGTGTCGACCCGGGTGTCCATTAGCCCGGACAAGAATCAGGTATTTATCACCGTCAATATCAACGAAGGCGCGAAGTACACGGTGCGTGACGTCACGCTGCAGGGCGACCTGAAAGTGCCGCACGATCAGTTGAGCGCGTTGCTGCTGGTGCATAAAGGCCAGGTGTTTTCACGCAAGCTAATGACCTCGACCTCGGACCTGATCACCCGCCGCCTGGGGAACGAGGGCTATACCTTTACCAACGTCAACGCGATGCCGACCCCGAACAAGGACGACAATACTGTGGATATCGTGTTCGCGGTTGACCCGGGCAAGCGCGTTTACGCCAACCGCATCGACTTTCGCGGCAATACCAAGACCGAAGACCGGGTATTGCGCCGCGAGATGCGGCAAATGGAAGGTGGCTGGGCTTCGACTTACCTGATCGAGCAGTCCAAAACGCGGCTTGAGCGTTTGGGCTACTTCAAAGCAGTGAACGTTGAAACACCGGCAGTGGCGGGTGTCGACGATCAGGTGGATGTGAACTACAGCGTAGAAGAACAAGCTTCCGGTTCGATCACCGCCAGTATGGGTTTCGCCCAGGACGCTGGCTTGATACTCGGCGGTTCGATCGCTCAGAGAAACTTTCTGGGCTCAGGCAATTCCGTCAGTTTTGGCTTGACCCGCTCCAAGCACCAAAGCAGATACAACTTCGGTTTTACCGACCCGTACTTCACCAAGGACGGAGTGAGCCTGGGCTACAACGCGTTCTACAACAAAACCGACTACAGCAAGTACCGCAACAAAATTTTGTCGTACTACTCCCTCAACAGCTACGGCGCTGGGGCCACACTGGGCTATCCGATCAATGAAACCTCGCGACTGAGTTTTGGCCTGACCCTGCAACGCGACAGCATTGAGCCCGGCACCTACAGTGCCGATGAGATCTACGATTTTATCCACCGCGAGGGCAATCAATTCACCAACTTAAAGACCAGCCTGGGCTGGTCGGAGTCGACCCTGAACAGGGGCATCCTGGCAACCCGCGGCTATTCGCAAAACCTGGAACTGATGATGACGCTGCCCGGCAGCGACCTGGGCTTTTACAAGGTCGACTACTCCGGCCAGACCTTCCTCCCCGTCAGCACCGCCACCTCGCTGCGCTTTCATACCAAGCTGGGGTATGGCAACAGCTACGGTTCCACCGACGGCCTGCCCTTCTATGAAAACTACACCGCTGGTGGTGAAGGCAAGGTGCGCGGTTTCCAAAGTGGCACTCTGGGACCGCGCAACACTGCAGCCACCGGCACCTACTCCAACAAGGGCCAGAAGTATTACTCTGACCGCGACTCCCAGGCTCTGGGCGGCAATATCATGATTACCGGCGGGGTCGAATATCTGTTCCCGCTGCCCTTTATCAAAGACAGCCAGTCCCTGCGCACCTCGTTGTTCTGGGATGTGGGCAGCGTGTACTCGAGCACGTGCTACCTGAGCACCACTACTGGCTGCGACGGTGTGGACTTCGGCCAGATGGCCAGTTCCCTGGGTGTGGGCGTCGTCTGGTACAGCACGATGGGCCCGCTGAGCGTCAACCTTGCGTTCCCGATCCGCAAACCCAAAGACGCCGAGACCCAGGTATTTCAGTTTTCCCTGGGGCAGACGTTTTAAAAAACAGCACGGGATACCTTGACCGGCAACAGAGAATCTACAAAACAGAGGTGTGCTATTACGCCCCTTCAAACTTGAATGCAGGGGCGACTTCGAAGCGACTGGAGACTTCCCCGGAAAAAATCGTGCTTTGATCCGGCCCCAGGTCCAGCTTTTTGACCGCGCCGGTGGCTTTGGAAAAATCGATCTTGTTCAAGTCCACCCAAAAAGTGTTGGGCGTGACCGCCGACTCAAAGAAGTACAGCCCGCGCTTGTGATCGATCACCGATCGCCAGCGGGTCGAGGAGATGTTTGGCTCGCCGGGGGTACTGATGCCGTAAGGCACCGAGACGTTCCTGATCACGCTGAACACACTGGCCAGGGACATGCGCGGGTCCTCGGATTTGGGAACGGCGTTGACATAAAATGACGCCCGCGCAAAACGGTCGGCCGAGCGATTGGTGCCGGGCAGCATCACCGTCCCGCCCACCGATTGCCAGTACGCATTCATTGCCAGCTGCGCCTCGAACGCCGGAGAGTTGGTCATCACCTGATAGCTTCTGTCGTGGTGAATAACCTGCTTGCCATCTATGTATTCAATAATGGCGCTGTCGCCCGAGGCATCGGACATTGAAAGGTGCAACGTCGCCAGGCGGCTCTCACCGGGCACCTTGGCCGTCACGACGGTAAAGGGCTCGGTTTCAAGGACCGCCACCGCTTCGGCAACGGTACTGAAATTATCCAGCACGTACTGCGCCCAGGCAGCGATGCTCAGCCCGGGCTTGCCCTTGTGCACCGGCGGGTACTCTGACTCCACCAGCCATAGAAGGTTGGCCGACAGCCCGGCTTCGTTGACCCCGTCGGTGGTTGAAATATCGTAGCCGGTGGCAATCACGCTGCCGTATTTGGACGTCCACTTGACGGACCCCGGCCCCACTTCCCCGGTACGTTGCATGCCTTGGGGAAATATCCACAGATTGGTGGCCACATCGGTTTTCCAGTCCATGGACCGTGCCGTAATCACCGTGTCGTTGGCACCCAGGTAAACCAGGCGGGTGCAGGCATCGGCAACCGGCACGGCGAGCGCAAAGCCTGCCAGTGACAGTGCCAGATGCCGGGTGTGTTTGAGTAGCTGCATTCCCTTGATTCCTCGGAGCTGATCAGAAGCGCATGGACAGGCCAAGCACCGGGCCGCGCTGGGTCACGTCGTACTTGAACTTGTTGCCGGTAAAGTCGGTGGTTCGATAATGCTGCGACAGCACCCGATAGCCGACCCGAATGATCGTCGGGTGATCCGCCAGGTACATGCGGTAGCCCAGATAGCCCTGGGCGTTCCAGGTTTTTTTGGAGCCCGTGTCCAGGCCTCCGGTGTCGGACTCACCGGAGAGCGTCCAGCGATCCGTCAGGTCAGCCTGCATGCGCAAGCCCACAAACGGGTCCGTCCACTCGGTTTTTTTCTTGGTGCTGAAGCCGACGGAATTGATGTCCAGCTTCGTCGACAGCTTCGTCCAGCGCACACCGCCCGTGGGTTCAATCCGCCAGGTACGAGGCTCGCCAAAAATCGTGGAGCCCCCCAGCTCATACTCATACACGCGGTAGTACACGCCAGCAGCAAGGGTGGTCTGGGTGATCGCCAGCCCCACCTTGCGCCCGAACACCCTGTGCGACTCGTCGGTCTTGGCGTAGACGCCATCGACATAGAAACCCAGGGTGCGATTGGTCAGCTCCAGGTTGCCCATGAACACCGAACTCAAATTATCGAGAACCTCTGAAAACGGCACATCGACTTTGGTATTGACGCCACCGAGCGCCGCCTGCCCGCTCATTGACGGAGCCCATACAAACGGGCTCGCCAACAGCAGCCACTCAGCACTCTCGTTGTT
>JBILYW010000208.1:0-6217 GCA_044377555.1 Pseudomonas sp. | reverse complement strand
TGGAGAAAACCTGAAGGCGCCAGGTGAAAGCGAAAAATCTGCAATGGTCTACACGATACAGAGGTTGCGGTGGTATTCAGATACATCATTTTGTAAAAACCACTCGCTGTACAAGACCACCCGGTTACTCCCGAAAGGTCGTTCGTCATGCCCCCTTGCGCTCGCCATCGCGCTAATCACTTCAAGCGGGCTTGCTCTCGATGCAAGTGACAAGGTTTGCCTGTTGCACCGCAGTGATGCAATCGCGAGCAAGCCCGCTCCCACAGGCGATGGAAAAACGCACAAAAAAAAGGCCCTCCCCGAAACCGGGGAGGGCCTTTTTGATTAACGCCGGGGTTTAGCCCAGGTTAACGCCAAAGTTCGAAGCCAATGGCGCGAGGCCACCTGCAAAACCCTGGCCGATTGCCTTGAACTTCCACTCTTCGCCATTGCGATACAACTCGCCGAAGACCATAGCGGTCTCGGTCGAAGCGTCTTCGCTCAGGTCAAAGCGTGCCAGCTCTTTGTTATCCGCCTTGTTCAGAACGCGGATATAAGCGTTCGACACCTGGCCGAAGCTTTGTTTGCGGCCGTCAGCGTCGTGAATGGTCACCGCGAAAGCCAGTTTTTTGGCTTCTTGCGACAGACCCGCCAGGTTGACGTTCACTTGCTCGTCGTCACCTTCGCCAGCACCCGAGCGGTTGTCGCCCTGGTGAACAACGTTGCCGTCCGGCGAAGTCTTGTTGTTGTAGAACACAAAGCTGCCGTCGTTCAGCACTTTGCCGCTCTCGCCAACAATAAACACCGAGGCGTCCAGGTCGAATTCCTGGCCGTCAGTCACACGTGGGTCCCAACCCAGGCCAACAATAACTTCTGTCAGGCCAGGTGCTTCTTTGGTCAGGGAGACGTTGCCGCCCTTGCTCAGACTTACTGCCATGTTCGTGAACCCTTATATAAAAAGATGAATGGGTCGATTAAAACTTCAGGCCATAGCTTTCAGCCAATGGCTTGAGGCCACCGTTGAAACCCTGACCTACAGCGCGGAATTTCCACTCGGAGCCATTGCGATACAGCTCGGCAAAAATCATCGCGGTTTCGGTGCTGGCGTCTTCTGCCAGGTCGTAACGCGCCACTTCGCTGTTGTTGTCCTGGTTCACGATTCGAATGAACGCACCACGAACCTGACCGAAGTTTTGCTTGCGGGTTTCGGCTTCGTGAATGGTCACGGTGAACGCGATACGGTCGATGTCAGCAGGGACTTTGGACAGGTCGACCTTGATCGCCTCGTCATCGCCGTCGCCTTCACCGGTACGGTTGTCGCCGGTGTGTTCAACCGAGCCATCAGTGCTTTTTAGCTGGTTGTAAAAAATGAAATCGGAGTCAGCGCGGACTTTACCGTCAGCCTTGAGCAAGAAAGCGCTCGCATCCAGGTCGAAGTCTTGACCATCAGTGGAACGAGCATCCCAGCCCAGGCCCACGAGGACTTTAGTCATCCCCGGAGCTTCTTTGGACAGGGACAGGTTGCCGCCTTTGGAAAGGGAAAGTGCCATGTGTAATTCTCCTTAATAATGTGCGATCAAGCGTTCGTGTCGTTTTTAACGTCGGATTGCTCTTCTTCCTTACCTGGAAACATGATGCTGGCCACGATACCGATGGCCAATACCACTAACACCACGATCAGGCTGGTGTTCGGGTCAATGCTGATACCGTGGCCAAACAGGTGATCGGTAGCGTTCAGGGCCAGCTTGCCGGCGATAAAGAACAACAGCGCGATAACCGATTTTTCCAGGTGTACCAGGTAGCGTTTCAGCGCTTCGAGAACGAAGTACATGGTACGCAGACCCAGAATTGCGAACATCATGGCCGAGTACACGATCAACGGTTCACGGCTCACGGCAATCACTGCCGGTACGGAGTCGAAGGCGAACAGAATGTCTGAAACCTCAACCACCACCACACACAAAAACAGTGGTGTCGCAAAAAGAGCGCCCTTGCCTACAAGAGTCATTCCCTTGTTCTGCGGCTTCGTGATCTCTTTTTCAAGCTCTGAGCGCGAAACAAAGAAATTATGTCCGTGCAGCTTTGGCCAAACCGGGAACAGTTTTTTCGCAAAGCGGTAGGCGATGTGCTTGGAGTAATCCTCCTCCTCATCCTCTTCCTTGCTGCGCAGCATCATGATCGCGGTCCAGGCCACAACCACGGCGAACAGCACTTCGACCCAAGGGCCGAACGCCAGCAGGCCGGTACCGATTGCCACGAAGATCAGGCGGAACACGATGGCGCCGATGATGCCCCAGTACAGAACACGGTGACGCAATGCGTCCGGGATCTTGAACCAGGCAAAAATGGCCATGAATACGAACAGGTTGTCGACGCTGAGGACTTTTTCCAGCGCGTAACCGGTGACGAACAGGCTGGCCACGCTTGGGCCGTGCGCGTAATACAGGTAGCCCGCGAACGCGAGCGAGATCAGCACCCAGAACACCGACCATACGGCGGCGTTGGTCAGCGAGACCGGTTTATCGCTTTTGTGGGTAAACAGGTCGATTGCCAGAGCAATGACCGCCAGAGCCACAAATACTGCGATGGTAGTTGGCGGAAAGCCAATTGCCGTGTTTTCCATGATGTCCTCAGAGATCAAAATCGCCAGGGTTCAACCCCAGCTCATTGCAGATAATGCGGCAAGCAGCCCGCTCACTTTCATCAAAGTTGCCGTCGGCACTACCGATTGCGCAGCAAACACGCACCAGCAGACGGGCAGCATCTTCTTTTTTACGTAACTGACCGATCGACTTCAGTGCTTCAGCACGACCGATCTGTTGATCAAACTCAAACTTCTCGCATACCGAGTTGAAAGCCTTGATCACGTCTTTAACGTCAAAAGCCTTCAATTCATTAGAGTTTTGAATAAAACCGACCATTTTCTGCTTTTCGTCGCTGCTGATGTTGCCATCGGCAGCGGCCACCAGTGCGCACCCGGAAACCACGGCTTCCATGAACTCACGGTTCTTGAACTTGCTGACTTCCGCCGAAAGCTTGTCACGGGCGGCGGTTGCGTTGGTTTTGAGCCATTCGAGCATTGGATTCACCTTGTCAGAAATTGAAGGACCACCGCCTGCCTCGGCAGGCGGCCAATTACATAGCGCTCATTTGGAGCCGGCAGACCAGCGCATGCCCCAACCGAACGCCTTATCCATATCTGAGTGACCCTTGAAGAACTCAACCTTGCGGTTGACCTTCACGCTGCCACCGACGTTTTCAAGCAAAGCGATGGCGCACATGCCTTTGGTGCCCCCCTCTTCACTCAGACGCACTTCAATCGGCGGCTCACCCGGGATGTACAAGGTGATCACGCCGTCAGTCGCCTGCCAGTTCGGTGCGCCTTCGTAGATGAACGCGTAAACCAGCACGCGACGCATCTTGCGCCACTCCTTGCCATTGATGCGCAACCACTCGCCGTCGCTCACGGAGCCGGTACGGTCGTCGCCCATCAGTTGAATAAACGGCTCGTCACGGAAATCGCCAAAGGCATTGCCCAGGGCCTGAACCGCGCCCTTGCGGCCGTTTTCCATTTCGTACAGGCAACCCACGTCCAGGTCGATACCGCCCGACTTGCCGGTAGCCTTGCTGCGCAGCGTCGCGAAAAAGCCACCACCGCCACCGCTGTCGTTCGGGTTGCTGCGGTTCCAGTTCAGGTTGATTTTGATCTCGCCAAAATCACCGTCTTTTTTCTCAAGGCTGATGGACGGGCGCTGCTTGTCCAGAGTGATCTTCGACAGGTTGACCTTCGATGCCGGTGCTGGCGCAGCAGGTGCGGGAGCAGGCGGTGGCGTCGGCGTCGGCGCGGCAGCCGGAGCAGGTGCAGGTGCAGGTGCAGCAATATCAACCCCGAAGTGCTGGGCCAAAGGCGCCAGGCCACCGGCAAAGCCCTGGGCCACGCAACGGAACTTCCAGGCGCCCTGACGACGATAGAACTCGCCGAGGATCAACGCGGTCTCTTGCATGCCCTGGGTCGGGATCGGGGCTTCAATACCGCCGCTCACCGAGACGGTCAGTTGCGGGAAAGCATCGAAACGGGCCTTGTTCTCGTAAATGGTCGCTGTCAGTGCGACTTTTTCGATGGCCTGGTCAACGGCGTCCAGGTTGACGCTGAACACGCTGCGCCCTGCAGCAGATTCGACCAGCTTGACCGCGCCATTATTGACGCTCTGCTGGCCGAAGAAGCACATGTCATTGTCGCCACGCACCTTGCCCGACTCATTGAGCAGGAACGCCGACACGTCCAGATCAGCGCCCGGCACCGGGGTGTAGGTGATGGTGACGCTCAGGGTGCCTGGGGCAACGGCGGTATTGGCGCCCGGTGTCAGGGCCGTCATGGGCGCACCGCCTGAGCCGCTTCGCTGCTCAAGTCCTGGGCCGTACGGCCATTGGCGACAGTACCGACGGCAGTCAGGTCCCAACCCGCCGAAGTACGGCTCATGTAGGCCATGACCACGCCTGTGTGCCGGCCTTTATCGGACAGGTTGAAGCGCGCCAGCTCTTTGCCGGTCAGCTCATCAACAATGCGGCAGTAGGCGTTTTCTACCGCTTCGAAGTTTTGCCCGGTGAACGAGTTCACCGTAAACACCAGATGCTTGACGCCGGCAGGCAACTGCTCGAGGTTGACCTGGATCGATTCGTCGTCGCCATCGCCTTCACCCGTGCGGTTGTCGCCGGAGTGAACGATGGAGCCGTCATTGGACTTGAGTTGACGGAACCACACCAGGTCCTGCGGCTGCTTGGCACTGTCGAGCAGGATGCATGAGGCATCCAGGTCGATGGCGGTGTCACTGCTCAGCAGTTTGGCAAAAAAGCCGCTCGGTTTGACCGGGTCCCAGCCCAGGCCCATGCGGATTTTCTTGAGGCCGGTGCCGGCTTCTTTTTCAAGAGAAATGGTTTGGTTCTTGGACAGCGAAATGGCCATGAAGCGTCTCCTTGTCTGCATTCAAGCACGATAGGTTATTGCTGATTATTGACATGCGTTGCTTACGCCTTGCTTACAGTCCTTCACGCAGGCACACGTCAAGTGGCCGCTTGCGACGCCACAGCGCGTGAAATTCGCGCCAATGTGGCTCCTGAGCGGCCCCGAGCATTTGTTCATCGCCTACGGTGTCACCCCAGGCACGCAGTGTGTATTGGTCCAAAGGCCCGTATTGCGCCTCCAGCCGAATGACTTTTTGTTCACAGCGACAGTTGGTGCCGTCGATCGCCCCGGTCAGCACGCCATCGACTGACGCCAGACGTGTTCCGATCAGGCCAATACCGAGCTTTCTGGCAAACGGTGTGAGCACCAATTCCGGGGACGCCGAGCAAATCGTAACGTTGGCGCCCTGCTCAAGCTGGTTGGCGACGGATGTTAAGCCCAAAGGCCGCATTAAGCGCTGCCACGAAACGTCACAAAATGCTTCTGCGCGCTCTTTTACCCACACCTCTTTGGCACCAGTCAGGTAGACCGCGATGAGCTTTTCTTTCAGCTCATTACGCGTAATCCTACCCAGCAGATAGCACGCAGTGGCCGGAATCATCCGAAACAAGCGCATCGCGAACAACCGATTGCCGAAGGCAAAGCGCAAAAACGGCACAAAGGTGTCGTGATAGGTCAGCGTGCCATCAAAATCGAAAGCCGACAGAACCTGCTTGCCTTTGACCGGTGTCTTCAAATCGTCGTTCAACCCACTAATTCAGCCAATCGCAGGCTGCCTCCAAAAGTGTCTGACGAGCTGGCGACTTCGGAGCGAACCCCTTGCCAATGTGCCCGTTCAATAATCGTTTGCGCCCATTTGTAATGGGTCGCGGGCTCGCACATGGCGTCGTTGAACTTGAACACCGCAGGCGCCGCCTCACTCAGTATTTGGCGTGCACTGTTCAGATCTTCAAGGGTGACTTGCAACGCCCTGTGGATAACTGCAATTTGCGACGGGTGGATTGCGGTTTTACCCACAAGCCCGTGAGCCATGTCCAGCGCCAGCTCTTGCTCCAGCAAGTGCGGAGTGTTGAGTTGTTCAAATACCGGCGCGGTCAGGGCAAAACCTGCCGACCCCATGACCCCGCACAACATCGCAATCACATAGCTCATGGGCGTGCTGTAAAGGGTCATCGTCGGGGGGCGGCGCAAGCCCAGGCAGCCCATCAAGTCGTTACCGCCAATGCGCAAGGCGATGATACGGCCCGGCAATTGCTCCTGCATGGCGCTGCGCAG
>JBILYW010000207.1:0-6243 GCA_044377555.1 Pseudomonas sp. | reverse complement strand
ATAACCAGATTTGAAACAGCACCCTTTTTTGTGGGAGCGAGCCTGCTCGCGAAACAGGCGACGCGATCTTTCTGGCAAACCCCAGTGATGCCTTCGCGAGCAGGCTCGCTCCCACAGCGGACTGGAGACGTCACACATCACGACACCAAACACACCGGCCTGCCACCTCGAACGCCTTTGATCCGGCCAAGCTGTTTAGCGAGAAACACTTCGCCAGTGCTTGACCGGGAACAGAGTATCTACAGTTTTAGCGTTTGACCGGAGTGCGCATGGTCACAAACTCTTCGGCAGCCGTCGGGTGTACACCGATGGTTTCGTCGAAGTGCTGTTTGGTCGCGCCTGCTTTCAAAGCAATCGCCAGGCCCTGCACGATCTCCCCCGCCTCCGGGCCGACCATATGGCAACCCAGCACCTTGTCGGTGTCGGCATCCACAACCAGCTTCATCAGCGTACGTTCCTGGCACTCGGTGAGCGTCAGTTTCATCGGACGGAAGCTGCTCTCGAAAATCTGCACCTTGTGCCCGGCTTCAATCGCCTGCTCTTCGCTCAGCCCCACCGTGCCGATGTTGGGCAGGCTGAACACTGCGGTCGGGATCATCTGGTAATCCACCGGGCGATACTGCTCAGGCTTGAACAGGCGGCGTGCTACGGCCATGCCTTCTGCCAGCGCCACCGGTGTCAGCTGAACGCGGCCAATCACGTCGCCAATGGCCAGGATCGACGGCTCGGCGCTCTGGTACAGATCGTCCACTTCCACAAAACCTCGCTTGTCCAGCTTGACCCCGGTGGTTTCGAGCCCAAGGTTATCCAGCATCGGGCGACGCCCTGTGGCGTAGAACACACAATCGGCAATCAACTCGCGACCATCTTTTAGCGTGGCCTTCAGGCTGCCGTCAGACTGCTTGTCGATACGCTCGATATCGGCGTTGAACTGTACGTCCATGCCGCGCTTGGTCAGCTCTTCATGCAAATGCTTGCGCACCGCACCGTCGAAACCGCGCAGGAACATCTCACCGCGATACAGCAAGGACGTTTTGGCGCCCAGGCCATGGAAAATCCCGGCGAACTCAACCGCGATGTAACCCCCCCCCACCACCAGCACACGTTTTGGCAACTCTTTGAGGAAGAACGCCTCATTGGAGCTGATCGCGTGCTCATGGCCCGGGATTTCGGGGATCTGTGGCCAGCCACCGGTGGCGATCAAAATATGTTTGGCGGTGTGGCGCTGACCGTTGATTTCCACTTCGTTGGGGCCGGTGAGCCTGGCGTGGCCTTCGATCAGGGTCACACCACTGTTGACCAGCAGGTTGCGGTAAATGCCATTCAGGCGATTGATCTCGCGATCCTTGTTGGCAATCAGCGTCGCCCAGTCAAAGTTCGCCTCGCCCAGGCTCCAGCCAAACCCGGAGGCCTGCTCGAAATCCTCAGCGAAATGCGCACCGTAAACCAGCAGCTTTTTGGGTACGCAACCGACGTTAACGCACGTACCACCCAAATAACGGCTCTCAGCCACGGCCACTTTTGCGCCGAAACCTGCAGCAAAACGCGCAGCTCGCACGCCGCCGGAACCCGCACCAATTACAAACAAATCAAATTCGTAGGCCATTTCTATCTCCTGGGCAGTCCATCAGCATAATCACTCCAGCGCGATTGACCAGCGCCAGAGGTTGTCGAAAGCAAAAAAACGAAAAAGCCACCCGAGGGTGGCTTTCTTTTGAAGCGTTCTACAGGCCGGTGCTATTAGTAAGCTTTACCGGTTTTGTAGAAGTTTTCGAAGCAGAAGTTGGTTGCTTCGATGTAGCCTTCAGCGCCGCCGCAGTCAAAACGCTGGCCCTTGAATTTGTAAGCGATCACGCAACCGTTTTGCGCCTGTTTCATCAGGGCGTCGGTGATCTGGATTTCACCGCCTTTGCCCGGCTCGGTCTGCTTGATCAGATCGAAGATGTCCGGAGTCAGGATATAGCGACCGATGATGGCCAGGTTGGACGGTGCGTCTTCCGGTGCCGGTTTTTCAACCATGTTGCGCACGCGGTACAGGTCATCACCGATCATTTCGCCAGCAATCACGCCGTACTTGTTGGTCTCGGCCGGATCAACTTCCTGGATCGCGATGATGGTGCAGCGGTACTGGTTGTACAGCTTGACCATTTGCGTCAGGACGCCGTCGCCTTCCAGGTTGACGCACAAGTCGTCCGCCAGTACGACCGCGAAAGGTTCGTCGCCGATCAACGGGCGGCCGGTCAGGATGGCATGACCCAGGCCTTTCATTTCGGTCTGACGGGTGTACGAGAACGAGCACTCGCTCAACAGGCGACGGATACCGACCAGGTACTTTTCCTTGTCCGTACCCTTGATCTGGTTTTCCAGCTCGTAGCTGATGTCGAAGTGGTCTTCCAGAGCGCGTTTGCCGCGGCCCGTTACGATGGAGATTTCAGTCAAGCCAGCATCCAGTGCTTCTTCAACCCCGTACTGGATCAGTGGCTTGTTCACCACCGGCAGCATTTCTTTAGGCATGGCTTTGGTCGCTGGCAAAAAGCGAGTGCCGTAACCGGCTGCTGGGAACAAGCATTTCTTGATCATATGAGTCCTTAAAGGGGCGTACGTTCCAATTTTGGCGCAGTCTAATCAGGCGGCATCGACGTTACAATGCCTCCTGATAGCAAACCGATGCCAACTTAGATAAAAAAAAACCCGTTAGTTCCTTGACGGGTGATTTTGATTGTCGATCGCGGTACTGGAACCAATGAAATAGCACACTTGTCTGCTTGTAAAGGCATTAACACTTACTTGATGCCCTTACGCTATCATTCCCCCATTAATCCAGCCAATCAGGCAGCTCGTCGATGTCCGCAACAGTCAGCGTAAACGGTTATGAAATCAAACCCGATGAATCGGGCCAATGGTGTGTGTTTGACGCATCGGGTGAAAACATTGCAGGTCCCTTCAGCTCGCAAGAGGCCGCCGTTGAGGTCGCTTCGGTGCTTCAGGACCAGCCAGCGCCCCCTGCCCGTCGGCGCAACAAAAAATAAACAAGTCCATTTCGTGATGATCACACTACGATGAAAAAAATTCTGACATTGCTCGCTCTGGTTTCGCTTGGTGGCTGTGCTACGGCGTCCAACACCTACCTTGCTGACGGCAAGCAAGGGTTGAGCATCGACTGCTCTGGCGAGGCCATGTCGTGGGCCAAGTGTTATGAGAAGGCAGACGCCTCTTGTGCCGGCACCGGCTATACCATTATCGGTACCGATGGTACCCCTGCGGTCGATGAGCAAGACAAGACCCTGGGCGTCGATGTAGGTAATTTCAAAAGCCGCAACATTGTGGTGGCATGCAAATAGCCTGCTGAGTGATGCCGCTAAAGCGCAAGGCTTTAGCGGCAGTCTGGAGTTACTGTGTACCTTGCCCGATCAGTACGCCATTCACGGTCTGGCCGTAAACGTTTACCCCGTCATTGGCATGAAACCTGACCCTGGTTTTCTCCACTGAACCCTCGACCAGCCGCGGGTCCTGTGGCCGTTCGTGAGTGTTTACATACGCCGCCACATCCCATGCCTGCTCGTCGCTAAGGCTGTTGGCCTTGCCCAGCGGCATGTTGTGCTTGATGAATGAGGCAGCCGTGTTGATCCGGTGCATGCCGGCCCCCCAGTTGTAGGACTCCTTGCCCCATAACGGTGGCATCACGTAATCATCGCCTGCCTTTTGCCCTTGGCCGTTGTCGCCATGACAAATCGCACACTGGTCCTTGTACACCGCTGCACCACGGGCCAGGTTGTAGCCACCTTTAGGCTCGGGCACGTCGGGGTAGCCGCGTCCGGGTAGCTCAACGCCCACGGGCGCCTTGGTCGACAGCCAGTAGGCATAGGTCGACAGCGCCGTGATTTCCCGGCTATCCGCTGCCGGAGGCGTGCCGCCGTTCATGCTGAACTGAAAGCAGCCCTGCAGGCGCTCGGCAAAGGTATTGACCTTGTCGTTCTTTTTTCGGTACGCGGGGTACATGGGGTAAGCCCCCCACAGTGGCGCCGAGTTGGCCAGCCGCCCCTGATCCAGATGGCAGTTGGTGCAGTTCAGGCCGTTGCCCACAAACTTTGGCGCCTGGCGTCTGGTGTCGACAAACAGGGCATATCCATCCATGACCATCTTGCCGTAGGCGTTGTCCGGCAATTCGCTCTGTTGCGGCGGCTGGAAGTAAGTCACGCCCTTGTCGGGAACCGGAGGGGTTTTGATCTGGGACTGATCCTCCATGGCAATGGTCGCCGCATGCACCCCGGAGCTCAGGAGAATTGAAAATGCACAGACCGGCATCAGAACTTTCATGGGGTGACCTCCTTGTGACCCACATTGGCGAAATACTCGGCAACCGCCTTGATTTCGTCCTCGGTCATGGACTTGGCGATATGACCCATCAAATCGTCGGGATCGTTGTGGCGCGTGCCATCGCGCCAGGCGTTGAGCTGTGCGGTCAGGTACATCGCCGGTTGATTGGCCAGTGGTGGGAACGCGCTGCCCACGCCTACGCCGCCAGGCCCGTGGCAGCTGACGCATTCTGGGATCTGTCGGTCCCATGCACCGCGCAAGGCCAGTTTTTCACCCGGCCCGTCAGGCATGCGCGCGCGGTTGATGGCAGGCACGGCAGGTGCCGGCATGCCAGCAATCGTGGCCGTAACCGAGGCGATTTCCTGATCGGTCAACGACTTGGCCAGGGGTTGCATGACAGGGCTGACCCGTTTGCCCGTTTGAAAATCGTGTAACTGCTTGCTCAGGTAATCGGCAGATATACCGGCTAATCGCGGAAACCCGGCGGGCGCCAGCCCCATGCCATCTGCACCGTGGCAAGCCACGCAGGCGGTGGCACCCGGTTGGGCGCCGCCCTGCAAATAGATGTTGGGGGCCGGCTGGGCCTGGATAGTGCTCACGGTAAACAGCATCACGCTACTCAATAGCGTTCGCTTGAGTGGAATCATGACCAGCTCCATTATTGTTATATGCTTAGGCCTATAAAATATAAGCATATAGAGCGTAGGAGAACTCGCACAAGGTCACAACACTGCTTTGGCATGAACACAGCATTCAGCCGAAAAAAAACCTGACGCCGCGCAGAGCACTCGTCAGGTTCGGGGTACAGCGGCGGGTTGGCCGAAGCCGGGCTTCAATCAGCCTGAAATGCAGTGTGTTGCGGCTTTGCGGATGTCGCCCGGGCGCACTGGCACGTTGGACATGCTTTCATAGACCTTGATGCTGCTGCCGCCGGAACGTTCTTCAATATCAATGACTGCCGTCGGGTTGGACGTCAGCTTTTGCGGGACGATGACCCGAAATCCATCCTTGTGCGGCTCTATCTGAGGAGCCCTGCGTGTATTGGACAGTTGCTGCACCAGGCATTGAGCATAGGCATCCGGCTTCTTGCCCGAGATTACATTCATCGTGGGCAATGTCTGTTCAATATCCGTGACGGATGCACAGCCCCCCAAAACCAGCATCGCCGCTAGTACGCCCCACTTCATATACATTCTCCGTTAAAGATCCTACGACCGTAAAAGTTCAGGATTTCTCCCTGGTCATAGTGAATAAATACGCAATAGTGGCGGATTATCCACGTTTTGCGTCAAACTCACCCGCATCACGGCATAATACCCACCTTTAGCCCCCAGACCGGGCCAAAGCACGTGCTAGCGTGCTGATTTTTCGGTAAATGCCCCCCTTTTGGAGCCCCCATGAAATTTATTCACCAGCGTGAGCACCTTAACGAAGACGACATCGTCGTTATCGAGTGCTCCCAGCCCTGCAACATCCGCCTGATGAGCGATGCGCACTTTCGCAGCTTTAAAAATGGTGGCCGCCACTCTTACCATGGCGGCGCGTTCAAGGATTTCCCGGCCCGCATCACAGCACCGAGCACCGGTTTCTGGAACATCACCATTGACACCGTCACCAGCCGGGCCATCAGCGTAACCCGCAAGCCAAGCTTCCAGCCGACCATCAAAATCGTGCGTCGCTCCAGCTCCAAACTCCGCTAAACCCAAGGCAGGACATACCGTGCAAACCACCAAGTACGTGATCAAGTACAAACTCAATGGCGAACGTCGTTTTGAGTTTGCTCAACTTCAGTCGGGCTCCGAAGAAGAAGCCCGCGCAGCACTTGAGAAAATCCACGGCGATGCTGACGATGTAATCACCGACATCAAGGCGAGCAAGGCGCTCTAAGTCCATGTCTCTGGACCTGTTTACCGGGCAGGACCTGCA
>JBILYW010000206.1:0-6251 GCA_044377555.1 Pseudomonas sp. | reverse complement strand
GCATGGCCAACGCTTTGTGGCAGAACACCAGCCAGTGGTGGCGTGATCATTGCGCCGATAAAGGTCGACAGTACGATCAGCACGCTCAATGGCAGCCAGTAGGTAACGCCATGGCCCGCGTGGGCTTCAGTCTTGGCTTCACCGTGGAACGTGACGAAGATCAGGCGGAAGGTGTACAGCGAGGTCATGAATGCACCGACCAGGCCGGCATACAACAGTTCGTTGTTACCGCTGGCGAAGGCTTCCCAAAGAATTTCGTCCTTGGAGTAGAAACCGGCAGTCAGCAATGGCAAGGCAGACAGCGCCGCGCCACCGACGATGAAGCTGGCGTAGGCCAATGGCAGTTTTTTCCACAGGCCGCCCATCTTGAAGATGTTCTGCTCGTGATGGCAGGCAACGATTACCGCACCGGATGCAAGGAACAACAGCGCCTTGAAGAACGCGTGGGTCATCAGGTGGAAGATCGCGCCGTCCCAGGCACCCACGCCCAATGCCAGGAACATGTAGCCAATCTGGCTCATGGTCGAATAGGCAAGGATACGTTTGATGTCGGTTTGTACCAGTGCGGCAAAACCGGCCAGTACCAGGGTCACACCGCCGACAATTCCGACCAGATGCAGCACGTCAGGCGCCAGAGTGAACAGGCCGTGGGTACGTGCAATCAGGTAAACACCGGCGGTAACCATGGTTGCGGCGTGGATCAGTGCCGACACCGGGGTAGGACCGGCCATCGCGTCTGCCAGCCAGGTTTGCAGCGGCAGTTGCGCAGATTTACCCACAGCGCCGCCCAGCAGCATCAGGGTCGCTAGTACGATCCAGAAATCACCGGCCTGGAACTTCTGAGGTGCCAGAACCAGCAGTTCCTGAATATTCAGCGTGCCCAGTTGCTGGAACAGGATGAACAGGCCGATGGCCAGGAACACGTCGCCGATGCGGGTCACGATAAAGGCTTTGAGTGCGGCGTTACCGTTGTTGCGGTTGCTGTAGTAGAAACCGATCAACAGGTACGAGCACAGGCCTACGCCTTCCCAGCCGAAGTACACGAACAGCAGGTTATCGGCCAGGATCAGGAACAGCATGCTGGCGATAAACAGGTTGGTATAGGCGAAGAAACGCGAGTAGCCGTCTTCACCGCGCATGTACCACGAGGCAAACACGTGGATCAGGAAGCCGACACCGACCACCACACCGAGCATGGTGACCGACAGGCCGTCCAGATGCAGGGCGAAGTTGGGCTTGAAGCCCTCCACCGACATCCACTGCCACAGCACTTGTGTGTACTCACCGCCCTGGGGCGGTGCGACGTTGAATTGCCAGATCACGTAGGCGGCCACGATGGCCGACAGGCCAATGGAGCCGACGCCGATTACGGCCGAGAGGTTTTCGCTGAAGCGTCCACGGGAGAACGACAGCAGCAAAAAGCCGATCAGGGGGAATACGAAAGTCAGAAAGAGAAGGTTCATCCGCGCATCTCACTGGCAGCATCGATATCAAGCGTGTGGAAGCGGCGATACAGCTGCAGCAGGATCGCCAGGCCAATACTGGCCTCAGCGGCTGCAAGGGTGATCACCAGGATGAACATGACCTGTCCATCCGGCTGCGCCCAGCGTGCACCGGCAACGATGAAGGCCAGTGCAGCGGCGTTCATCATGATTTCCAGACTCATCAATACGAAGAGAATGTTGCGACGGACCATCAGGCCGACCAGACCGAGGCAGAACAGGATGCCCGCTACCGCGAGACCATGTTCGAGAGGTATTCCTGGCATGTTATTGCTCCTTCGCCTCAGTACGGCCCAAGTGGAACGCCGTCACAGCTGCAGCAAGCAGCAGCATCGAGGCGAGTTCGACCACCAGCAGATACGGGCCGAACAGGCTGATGCCCACGGCTTTTGCATCAATGGTGGTTTGACCGATTGCAGCACCGCTCTGGTGAGCGAACAACACGTACAGCAGCTCGGCCAGCAGCAGGGCGGACAAAATGGTTGGCCCGATCCAGATACCCGGTTTAAGCCAATGGCGTTCTTGCGTCACCGAGGCAGGGCCCTGGTTGAGCATCATCACCACGAACACAAACAGCACCATGATGGCACCGGCGTAGGCGATCACTTCGAGCACACCGGCAAAGGGTGCGCCCAGGCTAAAGAACGTCATCGCCACGGCAATCAGCGAAATAATCAGGTAGAGCAGGGCGTGCACAGGGTTGGTGTTGGTGATCACGCGTAACGTGGCCACGACAGCGACACCCGATGCGAAGTAGAAAGCGAATTCCATCGTTCTTCCTTAAGGCAGCAAGCTCTTCACGTTGATCGGCTCGGCTTCGTTCTGGGCGGCGCCTTTCGGCTTGCCTGCTACGGCCATACCTGCAACACGATAGAAGTTGTAATCAGGGTTCTTACCGGGGCCGGAGATCAGCAGATCTTCTTTCTCGTACACCAGATCCTGACGTTTGAACTCGGCCATCTCGAAATCCGGTGTCAGCTGGATCGCGGTGGTCGGACAGGCTTCCTCACACAGGCCGCAAAAAATGCAGCGTGAGAAGTTGATGCGGAAAAACTCCGGGTACCAGCGACCATCTTCGGTTTCGGCTTTTTGCAGCGAGATGCAGCCTACCGGGCACGCTACGGCGCACAGGTTACAGGCTACACAACGCTCTTCGCCGTCCGGGTCGCGGGTCAGGACAATCCGGCCACGGTAGCGTGGTGGCAGGTAGACCGGTTCTTCCGGGTATTGCAGCGTGTCACGCTTGCGGAAGGCATGGCCAAACACCATCACCAAGCTGCGAAGCTGGGTGTAGGTGCCATGCACGATGTCAAACAGGTACTTGAACATGGGTCTCTATCCTCACTGAACCGCGCCGGCGGGCGTGTTCAACAACACGACTGCAGCGGTCACCAGCAAATTGATCAGGGTCAGCGGCAGGCAGAACTTCCAGCTGAAGTCCATCACTTGGTCATACCGTGGGCGCGGAATAGAAGCGCGCAGCAGGATGAAGATCATGATGAAAAACGCGGTCTTCAGGGCGAACCAGATAAACGGAATCTGCGGCAGGATGCCGAAAGGCCCGTGCCAGCCACCGAAGAACAAAGTCACCAGCAACGCCGAGATCAGCACGATCCCGATGTATTCACCGACGAAGAACATGCCCCATTTCATGCCGGCGTATTCGATGTGGTAACCATCGGCCAGTTCCTGTTCTGCTTCCGGCTGGTCGAAGGGGTGACGGTGAGTCACGGCCACGCCGGCGATGAAGAAGGTCAGGAAACCGAAGATCTGCGGGATG
Source organism: Pseudomonas sp. (assembly GCA_044377555.1). Taxonomy (GTDB): domain Bacteria; phylum Pseudomonadota; class Gammaproteobacteria; order Pseudomonadales; family Pseudomonadaceae; genus Aquipseudomonas. The sequence continues at coordinate 2,969 of JBILYW010000206.1, read as the reverse complement.
ATGAACCACAGGTTCTGGGCCTGGTACTCAACGATGTCGCGCATGTTGAACGAGCCGACCTGCACCACGATGCCCATCAGGGCCAGGCCCATGAACACTTCGTAGGACACGGTCTGGGCCGAGGCCCGCAAGGCGCCCAGCAGGGCGAACTTGTTGTTGCTCGACCAGCCGGCGAACAGCACCGCATAGACCGACAGACCGGCCATGGCGAAGAAGAACAGGATGCCGACGTTCAGATCCGCCACGCCCCAGGTCGGGGTGATCGGGATAATCGCGAAAGCAATCAACAAGGCACTCATGGCCACAACCGGTGCCAGGGTGAAGATCACCTTGTCGGCAAACGGTGGCGTCCAGTCTTCCTTGAAGAACATCTTGATCATGTCGGCAGCAATCTGGAACGCGCCGAACGGACCCACACGGTTCGGACCGTAACGGTCCTGCCACAGGGCCAGCAGGCGACGCTCTACCCAGCTGAGCAGCGCGCCGCACACCACGACGGCGAGCAGGATCACCACGGCTTTGAGCACCGAGATAATCACGTCGATCACTTCAGGCGTAAACCAGGTCATTGGGCTGCCTCCTGCAAACCGTCAACGGTAAGGCCAAAGATCGCGGGCGGGATACCGGCAAGCCCGGCAGGCAATGCCACCAGACCCGACCCCAGCTCTTCATTGATACGCAGCGGCAGACGCAGGGTCACGCCGGCAACGTTGAGGCTGAGCAGGGCTCCGTCATTGACACCCAGACGGTCGGCTTCGGATTTGGCCAGTGCGATGTAAGCAGCCGGAATGCGTTCTTGTACCGGCGCGGCTTTGGAAGAGTTCTCTTCGCTGCCCAGCAGGTGGAAGAACGGCACCACTTGCCAGGTGCCACGTGCCGGGTTGAAAGCGCCCGGAATGTTGGCGAACCAGCCCAGCGAATCACCCTTGCTTTCGATCAGGCGGGTGCCCGGGTCGCCAGCGCGGATATGACCACCGACTTCGTCCTGGAACTTGTTCCACGCTTGTGGCGAGTTCCAGCCCGGCGACCAGGCGAACGGCACTTGTTGGCGCGGTTCGACGGAGCCCGAGTAACCTTCCATGGAGAAGGCGAACGCGGTGTCCGGGTCTTGCGGGGTGCGAGGCTCGTGCACGCTGATGTTGGCGCGCATGGCGGTGCGGCCGCTGTAACGCAGCGGTTCGCGGGCCAGCTTCATGCCCTTGATGCGGAAGGCTGCAGACGGCGCGGCATCGACGATGCGGGCAAGTGCAGGAGTGCTCGCAGCAGTGGCTTGAGTCACGTGGTCGAGCAGGGTCCAGTCAACCGGCTTGTTCAGCAGGGTGCTGCGCAGGGCGTGCAACCAGCGCCAGCCTTCGTGAACCAGGATGTTGGCGTCCAGGTAAGTCGGGTCGAACACCTGGAAGAAGCGCTGGGCGCGGCCTTCCTGGCTGACCAGGGTACCGTCGCCTTCAGCGAAGCTGGCGGCCGGCAGTACCAGGTCGGCACGGTCGGTGGTCGCAGTCTTCTGGTGATCAGCAACGATGACCACTTTGGCCGCGTCCAGTGCAGCGTTGACCTTGACCGCGTCAACCCGGGTGAACAGGTCGTTTTCCAGTACCACGATGGCGTCGGCTTTACCGTCGATCACCGCTTGCAGGGCGGCGTCTACCGAGTCGCCGCCGAGCATGGCCAGGCCGAGGCTGTTGGCTTCCGGCACGATCAGGCTGATGGAACCGGCCTTCTCGCGCAGGTGCAGGGCTTTGGCGATGTTGCCTGCGGCTTCGATCAGGGCTTTGGAACCCAGGGAAGTGCCGGCAATGATCAGCGGACGCTTGGCGGCGAGCAGGGCGTTGGCGATGCGTTGTGCCAGTTCCAGCGCTTCAGCGTCCAGGCCGGCAACGGCAGGTGCGCTGGCGTCGAGGGCGTGAGCTACGGCGAAACCGATACGGGCCAGGTCGTCGGGAGCTGCGTGAACGCATTCTTCGGCAACGTCGTCGAGCTTGGTTTCAGCCAGGCTGGCGATGAACAGCGGGTGCAAGGCGTGTTGACCGATGTTCTTCACGGCGGCGTCGAGCCAGGGTTGTACGCGCATGCCATCGGCCATTTCTTCGGCCTTGCCCTTGACTGATTGACGCAGCGACAGCGCCATACGGGCGGCGGTCTGGGTCAGGTCTTCGCCGAGGACGAAAATGGCGTCGTGATCTTCGATCTCGCGCATGTTCGGCACTGGCAGCGGGCTGTCTTTCAATACTTGCAGCACCAGACGGATGCGCTCCAGCTCACCGGTTTCGATGCCTGAGTAGAAGTGCTCGGCGCCGACCAGTTCGCGCAACGCATAGTTGCTTTCGAGGCTGGCGCGGGGCGAACCGATACCGACGATGTTGCGACCGCGCAGCAGGTCAGCGGCTTTGTCCAGTGCTGCGTCGAGGCTCAGCTTGGTGCCGTCGGCCAGCAATGGCTGGCGCGGGCGATCTGTGCGGTTGACGTAGCCATAGCCGAAACGGCCACGGTCGCACAGGAAGTACTGGTTGACCGAACCGTTGAAGCGGTTTTCGATACGACGCAATTCGCCATAACGTTCGCCCGGGCTGATGTTGCAGCCGCTGGAGCAACCGTGGCAGATGCTTGGCGAGAACTGCATGTCCCACTTGCGGTTGTACCGCTCGGAGTGGGTTTTGTCGGTGAACACGCCGGTCGGGCAGACTTCGGTGAGGTTGCCCGAGAACTCGCTTTCGAGCACGCCGTCTTCAACGCGACCGAAGTACACGTTGTCGTGGGCACCGAACACGCCCAGGTCAGTACCGCCCGCGTAGTCTTTATAGAAGCGTACGCAGCGATAGCAGGCGATGCAGCGGTTCATTTCGTGGGAAATGAACGGGCCCAGTTGCTGGTTCTGGTGAGTCCGCTTGGTGAAGCGATAGCGACGCTCGTTGTGGCCGGTCATCACGGTCATGTCTTGCAGGTGACAGTGGCCGCCTTCTTCGCACACA
>JBILYW010000204.1:0-6256 GCA_044377555.1 Pseudomonas sp. | reverse complement strand
ATTCACGAAGCCTTTGCCGCCCAGGTGTTGTGCACCTTGAAGGCCTGGGAGGATGCGCACTACTGCAAAACCCGATTGGGGCTCGATGCACCGCTGGGCTCGATTGATCGCAGCAAGCTGAATATCAAGGGCAGTTCACTGGCGGTTGGGCATCCGTTTGCGGCGACGGGCGGGCGGATTGTCACCAACATGTCCAAGTTGCTCGCCACCGCCGGGCAAGGGCGAGGGCTGATCTCGATTTGCGCGGCGGGCGGGCAGGGAGTGACGGCAATCCTTGAGCGGTAGCGCTGAACCCCATAGGCACTCTGTTACCGGCCAAGGCTCGCTCCCACGGTTGAAGTCTCTCCAGACGTTATTCGGGCACTGGGGCCCGAACCTCTTTGCGATTGCGAGTGGCGTAGCTTTCCGCCATGACCGAGCACACGATCAGCTGCAGCGGGTGGTAGATCATGATCGGCAGCAGAATCAGCCCCAGCCCCGGGTTGGCGCCGAAGATCAGCGCGGCCATCGGCGCGCCTGCCGCCAGGGATTTCTTGCTGGCGCAGAACACCGCGGCAATTTCATCGCTGGTGCTGAACCTCAGGGCGCGGGCGGTGCGGGTGGTCAGCCACAGGATCACCGCCAGCAGCAAGGCACTGCCGATCAAGGCGCTGATAATCACCGAGGTGCCTTGCTCTTGCCACATGCCCGACACCATCGAGTTGCAGAACGCGGCGTAGACCAGCAGCAGAATCACCACCTTGTCGGCGATGTTGGTGTAGCGCTTGTGGCGGGCGAAAAAGCGGCCGAGCCAGGGGCGCAGCAGTTGGCCCAGCACCAGCGGCAGCAAGAGCATGGCGCACAGGTCGAGCAAAGTTGAACCCAGGTCAATGCCCCCGGAGCCGCTGCCCAGCACCAGGCTCACCAGCAAGGGCGTGAGAAAAATCCCCAGCACGCTGGACAGGCTGGCGTTGAGAATCGCCGCCGGTACGTTGCCGCCTGCGCTGCCGGTCAGTGCCACCGAGGACGAGATGGTCGAGGGCAGGGCGCACAAGTAGAAGAAGCCCAGCATCAGCAGCGGCGGGATATGCGCCCCCAGCAGTTTGTCGCTGATCACCCACAGCAGGGGGAACACGATAAAGGTGAAGCCTTGAACCATCAGGTGCAGGCGGGTGTTTCTCAGACCGTGGCTGATCTGTTCGCTGGACAGGTTGACCCCGTGCAGGAAGAACACCAGAAACACGCCGATGTTGATTACCCATTCAGCGTGCATGGCGCCGCCGGTGCTGCCGAAGTGTGGAAACACATACGCGAGAAAAGTCGCAAGCAGCATGCCGCACAGAAACCAGTCGGTGACCATTCGTTTGAGATGTTTGAGCACAGCCATTGAGGGCACCGCAACATTGTAAGAATTGATGACTTAGCCTAACGTCGGATGTATCTGACGTCTTGCGATATAAGGCCAATCAATGCCGCCAAACGGACAACGCGGGCTCCAGCGTGCGATTCCAGTGCTCGATGTTTTGCCCCGGGCGCTGTATGCCCGGGCCGAAAGCCTGGGGGCGGGTTCGTGGACGCCACGGCATCGGCATGATTGGGTGCAGTTTTCGTACGCGATCAGTGGCGTGCTGGGCGTGCATACCGACGAAGGCAGTTTCTTTGCACCGCCGCAGTGGGGTATCTGGATTCCGGCCGGGCTGGAACATGAGGTCATCACCTCGATGCGGGCTGAAATGCGCAGTCTGTATGTGCGTCGTGAGGACTGTCCGTGGGCGCCGCCGCATTGTCGCGTGCTTGAGGTCACCCCGCTGGCCCGGGAATTGATCAAGCGTTTTTGCGACTTGCCGGTGGAGTACCCCGAAGGCCAGACCCCTGAACAACGGCTGGTGCAGGTGCTGCTCGATCAGCTTGCCAGTTTGCCCGAGGTCGGGTTTTCGCTGCCATTGCCGCGTCATGGGCGGTTGCTGGCGCTGTGCAGTGAGCTGATCGAACGCCCGGATACAGACGTAACCTTGAGCCTGTGGGCCGAGCGCCTGGGTACGTCGGAAAAAACCCTGATGCGTTTGTTTACCCGTGAAACCGGCTTGAGCTTTGGCCGCTGGCGTCAGCGCATGCGCTTGCTGTCGTCTTTGCGGGTGCTGGAGGAGGGGGCCAGTGTGACCAGCGCCGCGTTGTCCTGCGGTTATGACTCGACGTCGGCCTTTATTGCCGCCTTCAAGAAAATGTTCGGGTTTACCCCGGGCGAGTTGTTTCGTCATTGCTGAGTCGGTGCTCTAAACGAGTTACTCGTCTATCATGCAAAATCGTTTGCCCCCTCCCCGTGGTGAGTGGATTGCCGTATAACGAGTGACATTCGCGTGTTTGGTAATAAAGGACCCACAATAAAAGCTGATGAAGACTCCAAAACGCTTAGAACCCCTGATCGAGGACGGTCTGATCGACGAGGTGCTGCGCCCACTCATGAGTGGCAAAGAAGCAGCTGTGTACGTAGTCCGCTGCGGCAATGAGCTGCGATGCGCCAAGGTTTATAAGGAGGCTAACAAACGAAGTTTCCGCCAGGCCGCCGAATATCAGGAGGGTCGCAAGGTTCGTAACAGCCGTCAGGCCCGAGCGATGGCCAAGGGCTCCAAGTTCGGTCGTAAAGAAACCGAAGATGCCTGGCAGAACGCTGAAGTGGCTGCGTTGTTTCGTCTGGCGGGCGCCGGTGTCCGGGTTCCAAAACCGTTCGACTTCCTTGAGGGCGTGCTGTTGATGGAGCTGGTGGCGGATGAGTACGGCGATGCCGCGCCGCGTCTCAATGACGTGACGCTGGAGCCGGATCAGGCCCGTGAGTATCACGCGTTCCTGATTCAGCAGATCGTGCTGATGCTTTGCACTGGCCTGGTCCACGGCGACTTGTCCGAGTTCAACGTACTGTTGACCCCGACCGGCCCGGTGATCATCGACTTGCCGCAAGCAGTCGATGCAGCGGGCAACAACCACGCATTCAGCATGCTGGAGCGTGATGTGGGCAACATGGCTTCTTACTTCGGGCGTTTTGCGCCGGAGCTCAAGACCACCAAGTACGCCAAGGAAATGTGGGCGCTTTACGAAGCGGCTACCTTGCACCCTGGTAGCGTGTTGACCGGCGAGTTTGACGAGCCGGACGAGTTGGCGGATGTCGGCGGTGTAATGCGCGAGATCGAAGCGGCACGTCTGGACGAAGCATTCCGTCAGGCAGTACGGGCTGCGGATGATGCGCCACCGAGCAAAGCCGAAGAGCCGCCTCCACCATGGATGCAGTGATTCGATGAATAAAAAAATCCGGCCCAGGCCGGATTTTTTTATGGCTGCTTCAGGGGCCCTTCACGGCTACAGCATTTACCCGATTCCAGATCCTTGAGAATAGGGCAGTCAGGACGGTGGTCGCCCTGGCAGCTTTCGACCAGTTCCTGCAGGGTGTCGCGCAGGCCGGTGAGTTCGCGGATTTTTTGATTCAACTGCTCGATATGCTCACGGGCCAGGGCTTTGACATCGCCGCTGGCTCGCTGGCGGTCCTGCCAGAGAGTCAGCAGCTTGCCCACTTCTTCCAGCGAAAACCCCAAATCCCGGGAGCGCTTGATAAACGCCAGGGTGTGCAGGTCGTCGTCGCTGTACAGGCGGTAGCCGCTGTCACTGCGATGTGCGGGTTTGAGCAGGCCGATGGACTCGTAATAACGAATCATCTTGGCGCTCAGGCCGCTGTGTTTGGCTGCCTGGCCGATATTCATTGCTGGGGGCTCCTCATTCAAGATCCTTGGGTTTCCAGAATTTGAGCATCAACGCGTTGCTGACCACGCTGACGCTGGAAAAGGCCATGGCCGCGCCCGCCAGCACCGGATTCAAAAAGCCGAAGGCGGCCAGCGGAATCCCGATCATGTTGTAGATAAAGGCCCAAAACAGGTTTTGCCGGATCTTGGCGTAGGTTTTACGGCTGATTTCCAGCGCGGCGGGGACCAGTCGCGGGTCGCCGCGCATCAGGGTGATCCCGGCAGCATGCATGGCCACGTCGGTGCCGCCGCCCATGGCGATGCCGATATCGGCCGCTGCCAGCGCCGGGGCGTCGTTGATGCCGTCGCCAACCATGGCCACGACGCCGGTTTTTTTCAGCTCGGCCACGGTCGCCGCCTTGTCGGCGGGCAGGACTTCGGCGTGTACGTCGGTGATGCCCAGCGCGTCGGCGACTACTTTTGCGCTACCGCGGTTATCGCCGGTCAACAAGTGGCTGCTGATGTGGCGGGCATTGAGCTGCTGGATCGCCGAGTACGCGCCGCTCTTGAGCGTGTCGCCAAAGGCAAACAGGCCCAGCACTTGCGGTTGCGGGCTTTGCTCGATCAGCCACGACAGGGTACGGCCTTCGGTTTCCCAGGCCTGGGCGGACCCGGCCAGCGTACCCGGGCCAAGGCCGCTCTCTTCCAGCAGGCGACGGTTGCCCAGCGCCAGGCGCCGGCCCTCCAGGGTGCCGGCAATGCCGCGTCCGGTGAGTGATTGGCTGTCCGTGACATCAGGTACGTTCAGATCGCGGGCGGTGCAGGCGTCCAGTACGGCTTTGGCCAGCGGGTGTTCGCTGCCGCGTTGTAGGGCTCCGGCGGCTTGCAGCAACTGCGCCTCATCACCGTCGAGGGCGCTGAAGTGGGCAATTTGCGGAGTGCCGGAGGTCAGGGTGCCGGTTTTGTCGAAAACCACGGCGCTGACTTCATGGGCGCGTTCGAGGGCTTCGGCGTCTTTGATCAGAATTCCGTAGCGGGCGGCCACGCCGGTGCCGGCCATGATCGCTGTCGGTGTCGCCAGCCCCAGCGCACAGGGGCAGGCGATGACCAATACCGCCACGGCGTTGATCAGCGCGGTTTCGATGGGGGCGCCGTAGAACCACCAGCCCAGCAGGGTGGCGAGTGCAATCAGGAGCACCACCGGGACAAACACCTGGCTGACTTTATCCACCAGTTTCTGGATCGGCGCCTTGGCGGCCTGGGCGTCTTCGACCAGGCGGATAATGCGTGCCAGTACGGTTTCGGTGCCAAGGGCCAGGGTTTTGATGACCAGTCGGCCCTCGCCATTGATGGCGCCCCCGGTGACTTTATCCCCAGGCTGTTTCGGCACGGGCAGGCTTTCGCCGCTGATCAGGGCTTCGTCGGCATGGCTCTGGCCTTCAACCACTTCGCCATCGACCGGGAAGCGTTCGCCGGGTTTGACCAGTACCAGATCATTAAGGCGCAGGTCGCTGATGGCGACGTCTTGCTCCTGCCCGTCGACTACGCGCAATGCACGTTCAGGGCGCAGGGCCTCCAGGGCGCGGATGGCGCTGGCGGTCTGGCGTTTGGCACGGCTTTCGAGGTATTTGCCCAGCAGCACCAGCGCGATCACTACCGCCGAGGCTTCGAAATACAGATGCGGCATGGTGCCGGGCGCTGCGGTGACCCACTCGTAAATACTTAGGCCATAACCGGCGCTGGTGCCCAGGGCGACCAGCAAGTCCATGTTGCCCGCACCGGCCTTGACGGCTTTCCAGGCGGCGACATAAAAACGCGCGCCGAGGATGAATTGCACCGGGGTGGCGAGCACAAACTGCGCCCAGGCCGGGAGCATCCAATGCACACCGAAGGGGGCGAGCACCATCGGCAGTACCAGCGGCAGCGCCAGCATAATGGCCAGGGTCAGCGCCCAGCGCTCACGGTGCAGACGCTTTTGTTGATCGTCTTGAGTGGTTTTTTGATTTTGGTGAACGCTGGCGCCATAGCCTGCCTGGCTGACCGCGTTGATCAGCACGTTCGTATCGACCTCGCCGAGCAGCTCTATATGAGCGCGCTCACTGGCTAGGTTGACGCTGGCGCTTTTGACCCCGGGCACTTTGGCCAGGGCTTTTTCGACCCGGCCCGCGCAAGAGGCGCAGGTCATGCCGTTGATGTCCAGTTCCAGGCTATGGGCCGGTACGCTGTAGCCCGCCTGTTGAACGGCTTCTACCAGTGCCGGAAGGTTATCGGCAGGTGCCACGACGCGGGCCTGCTCGGTGGCCAGATTGACGCTGACCGAACGGACCCCGGGCACTTTGGCCAGGGCTTTCTCCACACGGCCGGCGCAACTGGCGCAGGTCATGCCGGCAATCGGCAGATCGAATTGGGTGGGCACGAGCATTCCTCCTCAAGAAGTTATCTATCCATAGAATCAACCTTGACCCCATGGGAAGGTCAAGGCCTCTTGCTGTGCGTCGGGCCGCTCATCGGCCCCGTTTAATATTCCAGCCTGGCGGGCATGAGGTACA
>JBILYW010000205.1:0-6256 GCA_044377555.1 Pseudomonas sp. | reverse complement strand
CCGATCAATGCCGACAGGCCCAGCGCATAGGCGACCGGCATGCCGATAAGGATCAAGGCGATAAAGCTGCCCAACAGTACGATTGCGTCCATTTATACGGCCTCTTCGCTGGCTTCAACGATGTCGAACCGCACGGCGCGGCGGTGGCTTTGGTCACCCAGGAAGAGTTTCTCCAGGACGAAGATCAGCGTAACGATGCCGCCGAGGGGGATCGGCAGATAGGAAATGCCCACGCGCAAGCTGGGCATTTCGCCGAGGTATTGATTCCAGGTGGTCGCACAGAGTTTGAAGCCCTTGACGACCATAAACAGACACACGATTGCCATCAGGATTTGCACCACCACCGCGACCTTGGGGCGTATGTGCATTGGCATGCGCTCCACGGCCATCGCCACGGCCATGTGGGCACCGGCGCGGTAACTGGCAGCGGCGCCAAAGAAGGTAAACACCACCATCAGCAAGATGGCCGTGGGCTCGGGCCAGCTGGAGCCGCTGCCCAGCACGTACCGGGCAAAAATGCCCCAGGGAATGATCAGGGTCATGGTCAGCACCGATAAACCGGCGATCCCGATACAGGCCCTGTACAGCAAGTCGTTGAAGCGCAGTACGGTATTTTTCATGGTGCTCACCACTGCGCGGCAGTCGGGCTGGTGCCCGCCACCGCGGCGTTATCGGACTGGCTTATTGGACTGCTTCAATGCGCGAGATCAGGTCTTTGTAGTTGGCACCGTACTTGTCGCGAACCGGCTGGGTGGCGTCGTAGAAAGCTTTTTTCTGGTCCGGGGTAAGGGTGATGAACTCCACACCGGAAGCTTTAAGTTTGGTTTCGCTCTCTGCGGATTTTTTATCCCAGATCACCCGCTCTTCCATCTGTGCTTCACGGGCCAGCTTTTGCACCAGGGCCTGCTGATCCGGGCTGAGTTTGGTCCATGTGGTTTTGGCGATCACGATGGGCTCCGGCAGGATCAAGTGATCGGTCCAGGTGAAGTACTTGGCGTTCTGGTAGTGGTTGTGCTCAAGGAAGGTCGGCGGGTTGTTTTCGGCGCCGTCGATCACGCCGGTCTGCAGGGCACTGAAGATCTCGCCGGTGGCCATGGCAATGCCGTTACCGCCCATATCGTTGATGGTGTCGATAAACACCGGGTTGCCTTGCACGCGGATCTTCATGCCCTTGAGGTCGGCGATTTCGCGCACGGGTTTTTTGGTGTACAGGTTGCGGGTGCCGCCATCCATCCACGCCAGCGCGACCATGTTGAAGTCGGAGTTGGTGATTTTATCCAGCATCTCCTGGCCGATTTCACCGTCGATGATCTTGCGCATGTGGGCCTGGTCGCGGAACACAAACGGCAGGTTGAAGGCATTGGTTTCCGGTACGACCGGCCCGAGGATGCCGAGGCTGACGCGGGTCATCTGCACGGCGCCGGACTGGAGCTGCTCGACCACTTCTTTCTCGGAACCCAGCACACCACCGGCAAACATCTTGAAGGAGATATCGCCGTTGCTCTGGGCCTGGAGCTTCTTGCCCATTTCCTGCTCAGCGACTACCGGGGGATATCCGGTGGGGTGAACTTCGGCAAATTTGATTTTGATTTCGGCCTGGGCCATGCCCGAGAGGCAGAAAGCCAGCGGGAGTGCAGCGACAAGCAGGGTGCGTTTGAAATCCATGGGTCACTCCAAATATTGTTTTTTTTATATCAAGGTGTGGGATCAGCAGTGTCGGCAAGGCAGTCAGTTGTTCAACATGGGCTCCGGCAGCCCCTTGACCCCGGGCCTGAGGGCGAATACGCCCCCGGCCAGCGGTTGGTCGTCGAGATCACCCGCCGGGCGAATCGAGGTCACGAACAGGGTGTCCAGATTTGCGCCACCGAAGGCGCACATCGCGGGTTTTTTCACCGGTACGCTCAGTGATCGGTCCAGCTTGCCCTCGGGCGTGAAACGATGGATCCGGCCGGCATCATTGCCGCAAATCCAGTAGCAGCCATCGGCATCGACGGCGGCGCCATCGGGGCGACCCGCATGCCCGGTCATGTCCACGAACAGGCGGCGGTCATGGGGGGTGCCTGTGTCGGTGTCGTAGTCAAAAGCCCAGATCTTTTGCACATCGGGGTGTGAATCCGAGAGGTACATGGTTTTGCCGTCCGGGCTGAACGCCAGGCCGTTGGGCACGATCAGCCCTTCAAGTTGCGCCTTGAGCGGCTCTTCCTGGCCCGCGTTGTAGCGATACATCGCGCCCGCCGGTGCCCCTGCGGCCATGTTCATCACCATGGTGCCCGCCCAGAAGCGCCCCTGACGGTCGCAGCGGCCATCGTTAAAACGCATCCCTGGCAGGGCGTGCGTCACGCTGGCCAGCAGGCGACTGTCGAGGCTGCCATCGGCGTGGGGCGTGATAGCGAACAGGCCGTTCTCCATCGCGGCGATCCAGCTGCCATTGCCTGTCTGAGCAATGCACGCGAGCATTTGCGAGGCTTGCCAGCTCTGGTTTTTGCCATCGGCGGGGCTCCAGCGATGCAAGCGTTTTGCCGGGATATCCACCCAGTAAAGTGCCTGCTCGGAGGTGCTCCAGACCGGGCTTTCGCCCGTGGCGTTACGTGCATCGAGAATCAGTTCAGCAGTCATGACGCCTTGACCTCTGTTGATCTTGTTCTTGTGGGGCGCGCGTATTTACTCGTCGCCAAACGGGCCGGCAGCAACGAAAGCGCCGCCCTGGTAAATCATGCTCGGGTCATTGGCCGCTGGCATTGGCTGGGCCTCGATTTTGCTTCGGAATACTTCTGAGCTGTCCTTGGGCTCAAAGCCCAGGTGCGCGGCATAACGGTTGTCCCACCACACATTCAGATTGTTTGAGGCGCCATAGACCACGGTGTGGCCGACATCGGGGGTGTACAGCGAGCGTTCGATCAGTTGCGCAAGGTCGTCAAAGCTCAGCCAGGTGCTCATCATCCGGCGGTTTTGCGGCTCGGGGAACGAAGAGCCGATGCGGATGCTGACGGTTTCGATACCGTAGCGATCGAAGTAGAACGAGGCCATGTCTTCGCCATAGGACTTGGACAGCCCGTAGTAGCCGTCCGGGCGCCGCGGGGAACGGGCATCCAGGGTCTGGTCCTGCTTGTAGAACCCGATCACGTGGTTGGAGCTGGCGAAGATCACGCGCTTGACGCCATGGCGGCGTGCAGCTTCGTAAATATGGAAAGTGCCGTTGATATTAGGGCCCAGGATTTCTTCGAAGGGGCGCTCTACCGAGACCCCGCCAAAGTGCAAAATGGCGTCTACGCCTTCCACCAGCTGGTGAACAGCCTGTTTATCGGACAGATCGCACAGGAATACTTCTTCATGGCTGCCGGCAGCCGGTGCCATTTGGGCAATATCGGAGAGGCGCAAAACCCTGGCGCAGGGCTTGAGTCTTTCGCGCAGTACCTTCCCCAGACCGCCAGCCGCGCCGGTGAGAAGAAGGCGATTGAAGGGGGTTTGGACAGTGTGAGTGGTTGTCATCAAAGATCCCTGTCTTTCTTGTTATTGTCATCTGTTGTCGTATGACTTGGGTCGAATTATTCACAGCCATTGCAGCGCTTGTCAATGCCAAATCCGTACTGGCAACCGCCGCAAATCTGTTGGGGTGAATAACAGTCTGACTGTTGTGGGAGCGAGCCTGCTCGCGATGCTGGCGCCGCGGTTTGTCAGGCAAGTCGCAGTGATGCCATCGCGAGCAGGCTCGCTCCCACCGTTTGAGGGGTGACGCTTACAACAATGACAACGGGTAGCTGATGAAGATGCGGTTTTCGTCGAACTCGTGGGCGCTGTAGTCGCGACGGATGCTTGCGTTGCGCCACCGCAGGTTCAGGTCCTTGAACGTACCGGCCTGTACGGTGTAGGCCAGTTCCGATTCGCGACCCCACTCCTTGCCGTCAGTGGTGCTGGCGGTGTGGATGTTATCGCCGCTGATATAACGGTTCATCATGGTCAGGCCGGGTACGCCAAGCACTGCGAAATCGAGGTCGTGGCGCACTTGCCAGGAGCGTTCCTTGGCGTTGTCGTAGCTGGAGTTGTAGCTGTCGTTGGCCAGTGTCCCGCCGCTGGTGCCGTTGACGCGGAGCCAGCCATCGTCGCCGCTGATTTTCTGCAGGCCGACATACAGGGTGTTGCCTTTGTATTTGGCCGAAAGCAGGGCGTAGGCGGTTTTGTTGTCCAGATCGCCGGCCAGTTTATTGCCGTCTTCCTTGCCCCAGAAATAACCCAGGTTCGCGCCCAGGGTCACATCGCCAATCGGCTGGCTGTGCAGAACGTTAAGGAATTGTTGCTGGTAGATGTCTTCCAGCTGGGCGTACCACACACCGACTTGCGTGCGTTTTTCGTTGAAGCTGTAGTCACCGCCGGCAAAGTTGAAACGGTCGGAGGTGAAGGCGCCTTTGCCGTTGAGCGACATGTCTTCCATGCTCGCATCGTTACGCGGGCTGTTGGCGCGGAACTGACCGCCGTAGAGGTTCAGGCCGGCAATTTCCCTGGAGGTGATCTGGCCGCCACGAAAGGTCTGCGGCAGGGAGCGACCATCGTCCGAACGCAAGATCGGCAGTACCGGCATCCATTCGCCGATCTTCAGTTCGGTGTTGGAGAGCTTGGCCTTGGCGGCAACCCCCAGGCGGCCAAAGTTATCGGCCGGTTCGCCATCGCTATGGGTTGGCAGCAGCTGTGTGCCGGCCGTACCTTTGCCGCCGTCGAGCTTCTGCGAGTAGAGGCCCAGCACGTCCACCCCGAAACCGACGGTACCTTGAGTGAAGCCGGACTTGACGTCGAGAATGAAGTTTTGTGTCCATTCTTCGGCTTTGCTTTGCGGGTAGTCGGGGTTGGTGTAGTTGCGGTTGATATAGGCGTTGCGCAAGGTCAGCGTCGCTTTGGTGTCATCCACAAAGCCTTCGGCCATGCCCGTTAAAGGCAAGGCCAGCCCCATGCTGCCGAGCCCGAGCAGAACCATGGATCGAGTGCTTTGAGCGTTTTTGGAACGTGCAAGAAGGGAGGGGGCGCAGGTAGGTGTGATCATCCGTAGAGCTCCTTGAATATTATTATTTTTGTTATCTGTTGTCGTACAACAAGGGCAGATTATTTACAGAGTGTATGGAGAGTTGTCAATGCCAGCGGCTACACTGCGACCACCGCAGGCACTAGCGCCTTACTGACATGGATGGCACATGAACGAAACCAGTCTCCAACGTAAAACCCTGCTCTTGTTGCTGGCCGCGGTCACGATTGCCTTTGTCTGGATTTTGCTGCCGTTTTACGGCGCGATTTTTTGGGCCGTAGCGCTGGGAATACTGTTTGCACCTTTGCAGCGCAAGCTGGTGTTCAAGTTCAAGGGGCGGCGCAATCTGGCTACGTTTACCACCCTGGGGGTGTGCACGCTGATTGCGATTTTACCGGTGATCCTGACCACCGCCTTGCTGGTGCAAGAGGTGGCGATGCTTTACAGCGACGTGCAGAGCGGCAAGATCAACGTCGCCAGTTACGTCATGCAGTTTGAAAACATCCTGCCGGCGCATTTGCAGGACTGGATGGATCGCTTCGGGTTGAGCAGTATCGACGGGCTGAGCGATAAAATTGCCAAAGGTGCACTGGAGGGCAGCCAGTTCTTCGCTACCCAGGTGTTCAGCTTTGGGCAGAGCACCTTTGAGCTGGTGGTGAGCTTTTGCATCATGCTCTACCTGCTGTACTTCTTTATCCGGGACGGTCAGGCGATGGTGCGCATGATCCGCAATGCGGTGCCGATGGCCGAGGAGCACAAGCGTCTGCTACAAATCACCCTGCGTCGTGTGGTCAGGGCTTCCGTCAAGGGCAACCTGGCAGTGGCGGTCACCCAGGGCGCTCTGGGCGGGCTGATCTTCTGGTTGCTGGGCATCCATAGCGCGCTGTTCTGGGCGGTGTTGATGATGTTCCTGTCGCTGTTACCGGCGGTGGGTGCCGGTATCGTCTGGGCGCCGGTGGCGGTTTACTTCCTGATCACGGGCATGGTTTGGGAAGGGGTGGTGCTGGCGTTGTACGGGGTGTTTGTGATCGGCATGGTGGACAACGTGCTGCGCCCGCTCATGGTGGGCAAGGACACGAAAATGCCGGACTTCCTGATTCTGATCTCGACCCTGGGCGGCATGGCGATTTTCGGTCTTAACGGCTTTGTGATCGGCCCGCTGATCGCCGCCATGTTCCTGTCCAGCTGGGGGCTGTTCAGCGGCACCCGGCGCAAAAAAATGCGCCTGCCCGCCGACATCACACC
>JBILYW010000203.1:0-6285 GCA_044377555.1 Pseudomonas sp. | reverse complement strand
ATTTGGCCAGCAAGTTGCCAATCTCCCGCTGGCAGCGCGACCTGACCGACTCCACCGTACTGCGCAACCTCGGTGTCGGCTTCGCCCACAGCGTGATCGCGTACGAAGCCAGCCTCAAAGGCATCAGCAAACTTGAGCTGAACGCTCAAAAAATCGCTGCTGACCTGGACGCTTGCTGGGAAGTTCTGGCCGAGCCGATCCAGACCGTGATGCGCCGCTACAACATTGAAAACCCGTACGAGAAGCTCAAAGAGTTGACCCGCGGCAAGGGCATCAGCCCGCAAGCACTACAAACTTTCATCGACGGCCTTGAAATGCCGGAAGCGGCCAAAGCCGAGCTGAAGCTGCTGACCCCTGCCAACTACATTGGCAACGCGGTCGAGCAAGCCAAGCGTATCTGATCGCTGCAACGACCTATTAACGCCCGGCCGTGCCGGGCGTTTTTATTCCCGATTACAAAGTGCAATTTTTCAATAGGTTACACATGAATCCTGATATTCCTCTTCAACTTCTGGGTGGCATCACTGCGCGCGAGTTCATGCGTGACTACTGGCAGAAAAAACCGCTGCTGATCCGCCAGGCCATTCCTGACTTCGAAAGCCCGATCGACCCTGACGAACTGGCCGGTCTGGCACTCGAAGAAGAAGTCGAATCGCGCCTGATCATCGAACACGGCGAGCGCCCATGGGAATTGCGCCGCGGCCCGTTCGGCGAAGACGAATTCAGCAAACTGCCAGAGCGCGAGTGGACCCTGCTCGTTCAAGCAGTCGATCAGTTCGTGCCTGAAGTCGGCGAATTGCTGGAGAACTTCCGTTTCCTGCCGAGCTGGCGCATTGACGACGTGATGATGAGCTACGCCGCCCCGGGTGGCAGCGTCGGCCCGCACTTCGACAACTACGACGTGTTCCTGCTGCAAGGCCACGGCAAGCGCCACTGGCAGATCGGCCAGATGTGCGACTCCGACAGCAAGCTGCTGGAGCACGCCGACCTGCGCATCCTCGCCGACTTCCAGGCCACCGACGAGTGGACCCTGGAACCCGGCGACATGCTTTACCTGCCGCCACGCCTGGCTCACTGCGGCGTAGCCGTGGACGAGTGCCTGACTTACTCGGTAGGCTTCCGCGCCCCGAGCGCCGCTGAAGTGCTGACCCACTTCACCGACTTCCTGAGCCAGTACCTGCCGGACGAAGACCGCTACACCGACGCCGATGCGCAGCCAGTGAGCGACCCGCACCAGATCCAGCACGATGCCCTTGACCGCCTCAAGGGCCTGCTGGCCGAGCACATGAGCGACGAACGCATGCTGCTGACCTGGTTCGGCCAGTTCATGACCGAACCGCGTTACCCGGAACTCGTGACCGGCCCCGAGCTCGAAGAAGAAGACCTGCTGGGCAGCCTGGAACAGGGCGCCATCCTGATCCGCAACCCGAGCGCCCGCCTGGCATGGTCCGAAGTCGATGAAGACCTGCTGTTGTTCGCCAGCGGCCAAAGCCGTCTGTTGCCGGGCAAGATGCGCGAGCTGCTGAAAATGATTTGTGCCGCCGATGCGCTGCACACTGACAACCTCGGCCCATGGCTGGCCGACGAAGATGGTCGCAACCTGCTCTGTGAGCTGGTTAAACAAGGAAGCCTGGGGTTCGCTGATGAATAGCATTCACGTACGTGTCGCCGACTGGCAAAAGGACAACGCCGAACTTCGACGCATTCGTGAGGCGGTGTTTATTGCCGAGCAATCTGTACCTCCTGAACTGGAGTGGGATGCAGACGATGCCGATGCCGTGCATTTTCTGGCCTATGAAGGCGATTTTCCGATTGGTACCGCCCGGCTGTTGCCGGACGGCCATATCGGGCGCGTGTCCGTACTCAAGGACTGGCGCGGCCTGAAAGTCGGCGACGCACTGATGCAAGCCACGATTCTTGAAGCCGAGAAACGTGGACTGAAGCAGCAAATGCTCAGCGCCCAAGTGCATGCCACTCCGTTTTATGAGCGACTGGGCTTCAAGATTGTCAGCGCAGAATTCCTGGAAGCAGGGATTCCCCACGTTGATATGGTGCGCGTGAGCTAACCGCAACGCCCATCTTTGTGGGCGCGAGCCTGCTCGCGAAGGCTGCTAGCGCGGCACTCTTGAGAACCTCGCGAGCAGGCTCGCTCCCACAGCAGTTTTGCAAAATGCCCCGCCATCTTCGGATCGCGGGGCGTTTTGCTATCTGGCACACTCACTTCAGGCTTTTTCAGCATTGCGGAGATAACGGACATGTCCCTACGCGCCATCATCGTCAGCCTACTGCTGGCATCCAGCTTCAGCGCCCTGGCCGACACACAGGTCATTACCCTGCAGAACCGCACCAGCACGGAGCTGCTCCCCATCGCACAAAACTTTGTCGGCAAAAACGGCAAGGTCAGCGCCTACGGCAACCAACTGATCGTGGAAGCGTCCGCCTCAAAAATTCAAAACCTCGAGGACCTGCTCTCGAAACTCGACAAGCCTGCCAAACGCCTGCTGATCACTGTCGACACCCGCGACAGCAACCTGGCGAACACAGCACCGAACACCCGCGTTATCAGCACGGCCAGCCGTAACGGCGGGGTTCAGCAAATCCAGACCACCGAAGGCACCCCTGCATTCATTCAAACAGGGCAAAGCGTGCCACTGACCAGCGTCCAGACAGACGCTTATGGTCGGGTGATGGCGCAAACCGACTATCACAACGTCACCCGGGGCTTTTACGTTACCGCCAGCATTACGGGTGAAACGGTACACCTGGCGATCAGCACGACCCGCGACCGCATGAGCCAGGAACAACCGGATGTAGTGAACACGCAAAGTACCGACACACAGGTCAGCGGCCCCCTGGGCCAATGGATCACCCTCGCGGGCATCAGCAACCGAAATCAGGCCGACAGGCAAGCTGAAACCCTTGCCTACTCTACTCAAGGCCGGGATGACATGACGCTCCGGGTAAAAGTCGAGGCTCTCGACCAAAAGGGCCAAAACTGACTGGCGAGTCGTTTTTTCGCAATTATGTAGTGTTATAAAAAAAGCACTACAAAACATTTGACGCCTCAAAAATGCAAGGGCATGATGGCCCCGCTCCCGCTGATCAGAGATCCCGCAAAGGCTCTGGGGCCTGTACTGCCCGCAGCGAGCAGCCATTCATGCACAGACTCAAACAACATTGTTGTGTGCCTGGTGGAGCAACCATTTTTCAACCCAGACCTATGCGACGAGGTTTATCACCATGGCACTGACACGCGAACAGCAAATTGCAGCCCTTGAGAAAGACTGGGCCGAAAACCCACGCTGGAAAGGCGTGACTCGCGATTACTCCGCTGCTGACGTGGTCCGCCTGCGCGGCTCGGTTCAACCCGAGCACACCTTTGCAAAAATGGGCGCCGACAAGCTGTGGAAACTGGTGACACAGGGCGCACACCCGTCCTTCCGTCCTGAGAAAGATTTCGTCAACTGCATGGGCGCCCTGACCGGGGGCCAGGCAGTACAACAGGTTAAAGCCGGTATCCAGGCTATCTACCTGTCGGGTTGGCAAGTGGCGGCAGACAACAACTCTGCCGAATCCATGTACCCGGACCAGTCGCTGTACCCGGTGGACTCCGTTCCAACCGTGGTCAAGCGCATCAACAACTCGTTCCGTCGCGCTGACCAGATCCAGTGGAAAGCCGGTAAAAATCCGGGCGACGAGGGTTATATCGACTACTTCGCACCGATCGTGGCTGACGCTGAAGCCGGTTTCGGCGGCGTACTGAACGCTTACGAACTGATGAAAAGCATGATCGAAGCGGGCGCCGCCGGCGTTCACTTCGAAGACCAGCTGGCCTCGGTTAAAAAATGCGGCCACATGGGTGGCAAGGTTCTGGTGCCAACCCAGGAAGCCGTACAAAAGCTGACCGCTGCCCGTCTGGCTGCTGACGTTGCCGGCACGCCAACCATCATCCTGGCACGCACCGATGCCAACGCAGCTGACCTGCTGACCTCCGATTGCGACCCTTACGATCAGCCGTTCGTCACTGGCGAGCGCACCAAGGAAGGCTTCTACAAAGTACGCGCCGGCCTGGACCAGGCCATCGCTCGCGGCCTGGCCTACGCTCCTTATGCCGACCTGATCTGGTGCGAAACCGCCAAACCGGACCTCGACGAAGCCCGTCGCTTTGCTGAAGCGATCAAAAAGGAATACCCGGATCAACTGCTGTCGTACAACTGCTCGCCTTCCTTCAACTGGAAGAAAAACCTGGACGACGCGACCATCGCCAAGTTCCAGCGCGAATTGTCGGCAATGGGCTACAAGCACCAGTTCATCACCCTGGCGGGCATCCACAACATGTGGCACAGCATGTTCAACCTGGCGCACGATTACGCCCGCAACGACATGACGGCCTACGTGAAACTGCAAGAGCAGGAATTCGCTGACGCTTCCAAAGGCTACACCTTTGTGGCGCACCAGCAGGAAGTGGGCACCGGCTACTTCGACGACATGACCACCGTGATCCAGGGTGGCTCGTCTTCGGTCACCGCCCTGACCGGCTCGACTGAAGAAGAACAGTTCCACTGATAAAAGCTGACGGCCGATAGTGGCCCGACAAAATAAACCCGCCGCTTCTGACGAAGCGGCGGGTTTATTCTTTCTGAGCGATTCCCATAATACGGGCCATCGTCATCGTCAGATTGCGGCTGGATATAAAAGCCGCAACAACCTAGGCCACTAGCCCACCATCCACGGGCATGGCGATGCCGGTTACATAAGAGGCGTCACCTGAAGCCAACCAGTAAATGGCATTGGCAACTTCTTCTTTTTCACAGATGCGATTCAGGGGATAGGTGCTTGCAGCCTGTTCCAGCTCTTGCCCGAAAATATCTTCCAGCATGGGTGTTTTGACAAACCCCGGGCACACTGCATTTATCCGAACGCCAAAGGGCGCGTACTCTCTGGCAGCCGCCCTGGTCATTCCCACCAAGGCATGCTTGCTCGCGGTGTAAGCAGTACCGCCAGTGACACTGGCACGAAGCCCGGCCAATGAAGCCACATTGACGATACTGCCCCGGCCCAGCTCCCGCATGCGAGGCAGCACGGCCTTCATGCACAACCACGGCGCTTTGACATTGGTCGCCATGACATCATCGAAAATGTCGTCAGCATAATCTTCGGTCAACGTGAAGGACGATCCTTCTATACCCATACTGTTAATCAGGCAGTCGACAGGCGGGTGGTTCACGCTGATCTGCTGGAAAACTGCATTCAGCGCAACAGGGTCACGCATATCGACTGCATAGCCGTGCGCCCGAGCCCCCGTTTCACGCAGGCTTTCGCACAACTCCTGGTTTTTGGCCTCACGCCGCGAGCAGACAATCACTTCATACCCTTCCCTTGCAAAGCGCCGGGCGCACGCTTCGCCAATACCTGAATTGCCGCCGGTAATCACCACAACTTTATTCATGACACACGCTCGTTATTATTGTTCGCCGACCGGGAGTGTTGCGATATGACCGCAGCCAATGACAGGTCACAAAGCCAGAGGCTAATTATCCCGCTCGCGATGATCAAGCTTGCGGGGCTGCCAGATGGCGAAGAATATTTCGACACAATATGTCCCCCCTCTAATGACCAGCCCGACCCTACAGAGCATGGACGAGCCCAAAACCTGCGGCAGTGGCTACACATTTTTCCCGCACCTTGTTTTTAACAAACCCCTGATCCAGATCCATACCCCAAAACAAAAACCGGGTTAAAAAAGCCAAGTTCAAAACTTGCTAAGTGCGCCTATATAAGCCAACTTCAACCGGCACGACGTAACACACCACACTCAAACAATATTGATTATCATTTAGAGTCGATATTATTGATTATCTGGCCTGTAAAACATAATCACCGAAATACGCTGTAATGCCCGCACCACAAGGCCTACAGCACATTCCAGGAAGGCCATACCACTAAAGGACTGAATTAATTCATCTTAGAAAATTTACTTGCCGGGTGTTTAGCCATAAAATCCCGGCCATCAATAGCACTGCGACATAACGTCACTGCTTTATTTCTTTTTCAAGCTCAGAGATTCTTGCTCTCTGTTAAGGATTACCAGCATGCCCGAAGCGACAGGACTCATAGCCCATAACTGGGGCTTTGCCATTTTCCTTCTCGGCGTTGTCGGCCTTTGTGCCTTCATGCTTGGCGTCTCCAGCCTCCTTGGGTCAAAAGCCTGGGGTCGCAGCAAAAACGAACCGTTCGAGTCAGGCATGCTACCTACCGGTGGCGCCCGCTTGCGGCTCTCAGCCA
>JBILYW010000202.1:0-6292 GCA_044377555.1 Pseudomonas sp. | reverse complement strand
ATGGCCGCCTTGAACAGCTCCGGGCGTTGATTGAGCACGGCGCCAATCAGCAGGCCACCGGCACTGCCACCGCTGATCACCAGCTGTTCGCTACGGGTCAGGCCCTGGTCGATCAGGTGTTCGGCGCAGGCGATAAAGTCGCTGAAGGTGTTGTGCTTGTGTTCCTGCTTGCCGGCGCGGTACCAGGCTTCGCCCAGTTCGCCTCCGCCCCGCACGTGGGCGATGGCAAACGCCACGCCGCGGTCCAGCAGGCTCAGGCGGGCATGGGAAAACCACGGGTCCAGGCTTTCGCCATAGGCGCCGTAGCCATACAGGTAAAGCGGGACGGGCTGGCCGAGCGTATCGCGCTTGACCACAAGGCTGATCGGCACCTGAGTGCCATCGGGCGCAGTGGCCCACAGGCGCTGGCTGACGTAATCATCGGCATTGAACGGCCCCAGCACCGGGGTTTCCTTGAGTACGCTTTGCTCGCCCGTGGCGAGGTTCAGCTGGCGTACCTGGGCCGGACGATTCAGTGCCTCATAGCGCAGGCGGATGTGCTTGCTGTCAAATTCAAGGCTGTCTTGCACATACAGGCTGTAGGCCGCGTCCGGCAGTTGCACGCGATACGACGGCAAACCCTCAGGGCGAATCTCGATGATCGGCAGGCCACCCTCACGCAGGCTCAGGCACAAGGCCCGGGCGTTCAGGGTCATGCCTTCGAGCATCACGCTGTCGCTATGGGCGATCAGGCGCTGCCAGTCATTGCGCTGGGGCACTTCGCCGAAGGCGTAGTACAGCGCAAAGTTGATCCCGTCCTGATTGGTGCGGATAAACCACGCCCACTGGCCTTCATACAGACCGTGGTCGACGCTGTAGTCGTGGTCCTCAACCCGTGCAGCCAGACGACTGAAGTGCTGCCGGGGCTGATCGGCGTCCAGCACCCAGCTCTCACTGGTGGTTTTGCTGTTAAGCAGCAAAATCAGCTGTTGCTCGGAGCTTGAACGATAGCAATGCAGGAAAAATCGCCCGTCCGGCTCGTTAAATACTTCGTGTGCGTCTGCTTCTCCCAGGGTATGGCGCAACAGCTTGTGCGGACGATGGGTGTCGTCCAGTTCGGCGAAAAACAGCGTCTGGTTGTCATTGGCCCAGGTCATGCTGCCATCGCAATTTTCAAATGGCAGTTCGGTGACTGCGCCGGTGCTTAGCTCTTTTACAAACAGGCGGTAGGTTTCTTCACCGCTGGTGTCCAGGCTGTAGGCCAGACGCTGGTGATCGGGGCTGATGCTGAAAGCACCCAGGGAAATAAACCCGCCTTCGGCCAGGGCGTTCGGGTCCAGCAGCAAGTGTTCGGCGTTTTCGTCCACCTGCTGGCTGTCATCGGCCGGGCGCGGGCAGCGGTAATGACGGGCGTATTCGTCACCGGCGTTGGTGCGCGTGTAATACAGGTACGGGCCCCAAGGGGAGGGCAGCGACAGATCGGTCTCGCGGATTCGCCCCTTGATCTCCTGAAACAGCGTCTCACGCAAGTTGGCCTGGTCGGCCAGCTGTGCCTCCTGATACTCGTTCTCGGCTTTCAGGTAGTCTAAAACCTCATCGCTATCGCGATTTTGTAACCACGAGTAGGGGTCTGAACCCTCGACTTTATGTGCGACAGGAGCGCTATTTGCGTAGGCTGATTCGGTCATTGCGTGTTCTCTGAAACCTGCATGAAAGGATGTGACGCTGACGGCGTTGCAGCCGCACTGCCTAAAAGCCGTTATCATAGCGCCTCATTGCCTGCAGACCATGGATACCATGACCGAGAACGACTATCTGATCGCTTGGGGCCTTTACGCCTTTGCCGCTTTGGGCTGCCTGCTCGTGTGGATGCGCATGACCCGCTTTATGTGGCGCTGGTTGCGCGAACCGCTGCGCGTGCTGATGGCCGTGCTGCTGTTCAGCCCGACCATTATTGATCCGGTCAAAGAGCAGTTTGCGCCCGCGGTGGCGATTACCGCTCTGGACCTGGCCTTTAAAGTCGGCAACAACGCCTGGCGTGCGGTCTCGGACCTGCTGATGTACACCATTATTGCGTTTTGCCTGTACGGCCTGTTTGTGCTGATCCGCTGGCCCGTCGAGCGCGCCGGCAAGGCTCGCAAGGCGCAAGCGGCGGCGGCAGAGCAAGCGCGCAAGCATGATCCTGAAGATGACCAGCCTTTCGGCTCGGCGGGCGATGATCGCTACGGCCGTGCTGCGGTGTCATCTGCACCGGGATCGTCACGGGTTGAACCGCGGTTGTAATTATTTTTCCGTCGAGCCTGAATGCGAGAGTGCGAGCATGTGTGAATTATTGGGCATGAGCGCCAACGTCCCGACCGATATTGTGTTCAGTTTCACCGGCCTGATGCTGCGCGGCGGGCGTACCGGCCCGCACCGTGACGGCTGGGGGATTGCCTTCTATGAAGGTCGTGGCCTGCGTCTGTTCCAGGACCCGGGTGCCAGTTGCGACTCCGAGGTCGCTTTGCTGGTACAGCGTTACCCGATCAAAAGCGAAGTGGTGATTGGCCATATCCGTCAGGCCAACGTGGGCAAGGTATGCCTGTCCAACACTCACCCGTTTGTCCGTGAACTGTGGGGGCGCAACTGGTGTTTCGCCCACAACGGCCAACTGGCGGATCTGGCGCCGAGCACACGTTTTTACCGGCCCATTGGCGACACGGACAGCGAAGCGGCGTTCTGTGACCTGCTCAATCGGGTGCGCGAAGCTTTTCCCGAGCCGGTTGACGTTGAACGCATCCTGCCGGTGCTGGTGGCGGCCTGCGCCGAGTTTCGCAGCAAGGGCGTGTTCAACTGCCTGCTCAGCGACGGTGACTGGTTGTTCTGCTACTGCTCGACCAAGCTGGCGCACATAACCCGTCGCGCCCCGTTTGGCCCGGCACGCTTGAAAGATGTCGACGTGATCGTGGATTTTCAGGCCGAAACCACGCCCAACGATGTGGTGACGGTCATCGCCACCGAGCCACTGACTGAAAACGAAACCTGGACCCGCTACGAGCCGGGCCAATGGAGCCTGTGGCGACGCGGCGAATGCGTCAGCCAGGGCACAACCGAATAAGGATGGGCGTGTATGTTCCTGAGCTACCTGCGGTTGGTGTTGTTTACCCTTGGCCTGTTGATCGGTGTGCAAGTGCCGGGGTTTATCAATGACTACGCCAATCGTGTCGAAGCTCATCTGATCGAGGCCCAAACCGGGCTCGCAGGTTTCCAGAACACTGCCAACCTGTTCTTCAAAGGCGACTTGCAAGCGCTGGTGGCGCATTACCAGGCCAGTGACGACCCGGTCTTTCGCAGCGATGCCACGAGCCTGGGCACCTTGCTCAACCGCCAGCGCCTGCTCGATGAGCAGTTCCAGGCCATGCAAGGCCCGTGGTACATGCGCGCCCTGCAAGTGGCCTATGCCGCCGACCCGGCTATCCGCCAGGAAACCCTGAACGCCTACACCTATCAGGTGCTGTTATCGCCAACGGCTATCGGCTGGGCGATGGCCGGGGCCTTGTTATTCTCCTTCATCATCGAAGGCGTCTTGCGCCTGATCGACTGGGTGGTGCTGGGCGGCAAGCGTCAGCGCGAGCGTATAGCCCGGCGTGAGCGCAGTTTTTAGGCGTTGCGGGAGCGAGCCTGCTCGCGAAAATTCCCAGCGACCTCCGCGAGCAGGCTCGCTCCCACAGAAGCAATCAACTTTTTCTTATGCCCGAACCCGGCTTTTATTAGTTGGACGAACGGTGTGTGGCTGTCGAAAAATGCCCTACACATAAACTATAAGAAGACCACAGGAGCATCATCGTGAGCCGCCTGTTATTGAATTGCGACATTGGTGAGAGTTTCGGCAGCTGGACCATGGGCCTGGATGCTGAGGTCATGCCGTTTATTGACTGCGCCAACATTGCCTGCGGTTTCCACGCGGGTGATCCGGGGATCATGCGTAAAACCGTGAGTCTGGCGCTGGCGAACAACGTAAAAATCGGTGCCCATCCGGCGTATCAGGACCTGGCAGGCTTCGGTCGCCGCTCCATGGCCTATTCGGCGCAAGAGCTGCAAGACCTGCTGCATTATCAGATCGGCGCGCTGGACGGTATTTGCCGGGCCCAGGGCACGCGGGTCAGCTACGTCAAACCCCACGGCGCGATGTACAACGACATGATGGCCGACCCTGCACAGCTGCGGGCGGTGATTCAGGGTCTGGCCGCTTACGATTCAAGCCTGCCGCTGATGCTGATGGCCACTCGCGACAACAGCGCCGCGCAGGCCATTGGTGATGAGTTCGGCGTAACCCTGTGGTTCGAAGCCTTTGCCGACCGCGCCTACGACAGCGCCGGGCGTCTGGTTGCGCGACAACTGCCGGGTGCCGTGCACCACGACGCAGATGTCATCGTGCAACAGGCCCTGACCATAGCAGCGGGCAAAGCGCTGGTTGCCAGTGATGGCAGCGCCTTGCACCTGCACGCCAACACGCTGTGCGTACATGGCGATAACGCCAGCTCGGTTGCCGCCGTGCAACGTATTCGCGAGGCCTTGAATCAGCAGGCTCAGGCATGAAGCCGCGTATCGAAGTGGTGGCCATCGACTGTCTGATGCTGCGTTTGTTCGATGACATTGCAGAAGCCAACATGCCGTGGATGCTGGCTGCAAGCGAACGGCTGCGCACCAGCTTTGCCGGGTATCTGATCGATCTGGTGCCTTCGTACACCACCTTGATGGTGCATTACGACGGGCTGGCGCTGAGCCCGGTCCAGGCCCGCGAACTGATCGCCCAGGCCATGACCGATCTGCGCCCGCAAACCCGAGGCCTTGGTCAGTGCCATGTGCTGCCGGTGTGGTACGACTTGAGTGTTGGCCCGGAACTGACCCTGCTGGCCACGCGTGCCGGCTGCTCGGTGAGTGAAGTGATTCGCCGTCACAGCGAGCATGAGTACCAGGTGTTTGCGCTGGGCTTTGCCCCGGGCTTTGCCTTTATGGGCCTGGTCGAAGAGGCACTGGCCGCGCCGCGCCTGAACACTCCGCGCAAGCGGGTGGCCAGTGGTAGCGTCGGGATTGCCGAGCGCCAGACAGCAGCTTACCCGGCGCAATCCCCGGGCGGCTGGAACCTGGTGGGGCGCACCCCGAGCGCACTGTTTGACCGCGAACGCGATGGCTATAGCCTGATGCAACCCGGCGATACGGTGAGATTCGAGCCTGTCTCCCACGCTGAATTCATCCGCTTGGGCGGTGACGACACACCTCAGGAGGCCCTGGCATGAGCCGTTTACTGATTCAGGCCAGCACCCCGCTGTGCCTGCTGCAAGATGCCGGGCGCTTTGGCGTACGACACCTGGGCGTGACCCAGGGCGGTGCTGCGGACTGGTTGTCGATGGCCTGGGCCAACTGGTTGCTGGGTAATTCGCCGGATGCAGCGGTGATCGAAATCACCCTTGGTGGCTTGACCCTCGTTGCACAAGCCGATTGCACCCTGGCACTGGCGGGCGCTGACCTTTCGGCGGCAGTGGACGGCCAGGCGCTCAAGCCCTGGCGCAGTTTTGACCTGAAAAAGGGTCAGACCCTGGCCTTCACCCAGCCGCGGCTCGGTGCCCGCGCTTATCTGGCGGCCCCTGCGGGTTTTAATGCGCCTCAAGTCCTGGGCAGCTGCGCTACCGTGGCCCGTGAACAGCTTGGCGGGCCGGATGGCTTTGGTCGTGGTTTGGCCGCAGGTGATGAGCTGAGTTATGGCGGGCATGTGCAGCCGCATCGCGAACTGGCCCGTGAGCTGCAACCGCAGTTCAGCCCCAATCCTGGGCTGGACGTAGTGTTAGGTGCGCAAGTCGGTGCATTCAGCGGCCAAAGCACGTTCGATGCCTTCAACAGCCCGTGGATCCTGGACACTCGCGCTGACCGCATGGGTATCCGTTTGCTGGGGCCCCCACTGGTCTACCAGGGCGCACCGATGATTTCAGAAGGGATACCGCTGGGCGCGATTCAAGTCCCGCCCGATGGCCAGCCGATTGTGCTGCTCAATGATCGCCAGACCATTGGTGGCTACCCGCGACTGGGGGCATTGACGCCATTGGCGTTGGCGCGTCTGGCGCAATGCTTGCCAGGGGAGGGTGTGCATATGCGCCCGACCACCCAGGATGCGGCGCAGCGTGAGCATGTGGGGTTTATGCAGCGCTTCGTGCAGTAAGGCATGCGGGCGCGGGCTTGCTCGCGATTCAGGCATATCGCGTTGATGCCATCGCGAGCAAGCCCGCTCCCACACAGTCAGCGCGGTACTACTTCGCCAAAAACCGCATCCCTTCCT
>JBILYW010000201.1:0-6334 GCA_044377555.1 Pseudomonas sp. | reverse complement strand
ACCTGAACACCGCCCGATATTCCCCCGGCGTGCAGCCCAGGCTTTGTTTGAAGCGGTTGGCGAAGTGGCTGGCGCTGGCAAAGCCGCAGGCCAGCGCCACATCACCCAGGGGCAGTGGGCTGTTGCGCAGCAAGTCGCGGGCGCGGGTCAGGCGGCGGGCCAGCAAGTACTGGTGCGGAGGCACGCCGAAGCTTTCGCGGAACATGCGCGCAAAGTGATAAGGCGACAGCGCGCACTGCGCCGCCAGTTGGCCGATGTTCAGCGGTTCGGCCAGTTGGTGTTCGATGTATTCGACCAGTTGGCGACGCTGGAAGGCCGCCAGCCCGCCCTTGAGTTGCAACCCGCTGCGCATCCCCACCTGACTGAGCACGGCATGATCCAGCAACTCGCTGGCCAGGCTGCTGGTCAGCAGGCGTTCGCCGGGTTCGTCCCAGTTCATTTCGATCAGTCGATGAAAACGCCGGCTTTGCTGTTCGTCATCCAGAAAGGTGATTTCACGCAGCTGCAGTTCCCGTGGTTCGCGGTCGAGCAGGGTGATGCACCCCAACGCAAATTGCTCCCGGCTGACATACACATGGGCCAGACGTATCTCGCCATTGATGACCCACGCCGATTGGTGATCTGCAGGCAGGACGCACAGCTTGCCCGGCGCCCCTTTGGCCCCGGGTTGCTCACGACGAAAGGTGCCAGTGCCGCCGGAGATGTAGCACGACAACGTGTGATGGGTCGGCGCTTGATATTCGCGGGCGTCGTGGTGGTTGGTCCACAAAGCAGCGGCCATGCCTTCACTCAGCTCGACACTGTGCTCCAGACGGGCATTGGGCGAGCTGTTCATGGACTGGAAAACTTGCAGGGTATCGAATGCGGGCATGTTCGCATCCTACTCCCTCGTATCCAGGCCGCCAGCCCCGGGCCAACAAAAGCGCAAGAATCTGCAAGTGGCCGCACAGACCGGGGATCACACTAAAAGCCATTGTCTGGAGTGCGCCATGAATCTGTTTTTGTATCTGTCGACTGTGCTGATCTGGGGCACCACGTGGATTGCCCTCAAGCTGCAACTGGGGGTGGTGGCGATTCCGGTGTCCATCGTTTACCGCTTTGGTCTGGCGGCGCTGGTGCTGTTTGCCGTGCTGCTGCTCAGCCGCAAGTTGCAGGTGATGAACAGGCGCGGGCATATGATTTGCCTGGCTCAGGGGTTGTGCCTGTTTTGCGTTAACTTCATGTGTTTTCTGACGGCCAGCCAGTGGGTGACCACAGGCTTGATCGCGGTGGTGTTCTCTACAGCCACCCTGTGGAACGCACTGAATGCGCGGATCTTCTTCAAGCAGAAAATCGCCCGCAATGTCATCGCCGGTGGTGCGCTGGGGATGCTCGGGCTGGGCTTGCTGTTCTGGCCTGAACTGAGCGGCCATGCCGCAACGCCGCACATTTTGCTCGGCCTGGGGTTGGCGTTGATCGGTACCCTGTGTTTTTCGGCGGGCAACATGCTGTCCAGCCTGCAACAAAAAGCCGGGCTCAGGCCGCTGACCACCAATGCCTGGGGCATGCTCTATGGCGCGAGCATGCTGGCGGTGTACTGCGTGTTCAGCGGTATCCCGTTCGGTATGGAGTGGAACACGCGCTACATCGGCTCGCTGCTGTACCTGGTGATTCCGGGTTCGGTGATCGGGTTCACGGCCTACCTGACCCTGGTGGGGCGCATGGGCCCGGAGCGCGCCGCTTATTGCACAGTGCTGTTCCCGTTGGTAGCCCTCAACGTGTCGGCGTTTGTTGAAGGCTACCAGTGGACGGCTCCAGCCTTGGCCGGGCTGGTACTGGTGATGCTGGGCAACGTGCTGGTGTTTCGCAAGCCCAAACCGGTGGCACTGAACGCCAAGCTGGCGTGAGCCTCCCCCCCTGTGGGAGCGGGCTTGCTCGCGATCGGATCGCCGAGGTGTGACTGATACACCGCGTCGCTGTCATCGCGAGCAAGCCCGCTCCCACAACAGGCCTTGCGTCAGCCCTTGAACACCTGCGGGTTGACCAGGTCTTGCGGGCGCTCGCCCAGCAGGGCGCTGCGCAGGTTGGCCAGCGCACGGTTGGCCATCGCTTCGCGGGTTTCATGGGTCGCCGAGCCAATGTGGGGCAAGGTAACGGCATTCTTGAGCTGGAACAGCGGTGAATCGCTCAGGGGCTCTTTCTCGTAAACGTCCAGGCCCGCGCCACGAATGGTGCCGTTTTGCAGGGCTTCGATCAGGGCCGGCTCGTCGACCACCGGGCCACGGGAGATGTTCACCAGGATGGCACTTTTCTTCATCAGCCCCAGTTCGCGATGGCTGATCAGGTGTTTGGTCTTCTCGCTGAGCGGCACCACCAGGCAGACAAAATCTGCCTCGGCCAGCAACTGGTCCAGGCTGCGAAATTGCGCGCCCAGTTCTTGTTCAAGCTCGGTCTTGCGGCTGTTGCCGCTATAGATAATGGGCATGTTGAAGCCCAGCCGGCCCCGACGTGCAACGGCCGCGCCGATATTGCCCATGCCGACGATGCCCAGGGTTTTGCCATGCACATCGCTGCCGAACAAGGCGGGCGGCACGCTGGCTTGCCACTGGCCGGCCTTGGTCCAGGCGTCCAGTTCAGCGACCCGGCGGGCGCTGCTCATGATCAGGGTAAAGCCCAGGTCAGCGGTGCTTTCGGTGAGTACGTCCGGGGTGTTGGTGAGCATGATGCCGCGCTCGTTGAAATAGCCGACATCGTAGTTGTCGTAACCCACCGACACGCTGGACACGACTTCCAGCTGTTTGGCGTTTTCCAGTTGCTTGCGACCCAGCTTGCGGCCGACGCCGATCAAACCATGGGCGTGGGGCAGCGCCTCGTCGAACTGTGCGTTGATATCGCCCAGCTTGGGGTTGGGGGCGATGACGTTGAAGTCCTGCTGCAAGCGCTCGATCATTTCGGGCGTTACGCGGCTGAAGGCGAGTACGGTTTTTTTTGTGCTGGGAAGGCTCATCGGAACAAGGCTCATCGGCTGTCGGGAATGTAAGCACGCTAACATTCCCGACAGCCCTGCGCCAATATCCGGTGGAACCTTGGGCAGGGTGCTATCAGCTATACGTCGCCAGTTCGGTCTGGTGCGCTGCCAATATCTCCGGCAAGGAGCCTTTCATGTACTCCACCCAGGTTTTGATTTTGGCATCCAGATACTGGCGTGACGGGTAGATGGCGTACAGGTTCAGTTCTTGCGAGCGGTACTTGGGCAGCATGCGCACCAGTGTGCCGTTGCGCAGGCCTTCGATGGCGGCATATACCGGCAGCACACCCACGCCCATGCCGCTGGTGATCGCGGTTTTCATCGCATCGGCGGAGTTGACCAGGAACGGCGAGGAGTTGATCAGCACCATCTCCTGACCTTCCGGGCCTTCGAACACCCATTTATCCAGCGCAATCACCGGGCTTACCAGGCGCAGGCAGGCATGGTTGAGCAGGTCGCTGGGCTTGGTTGCGTTGCCGTAGGCTTTCACGTAACCGGGCGATGCGCAGACGATGCTGTAGGTGATGCCCAGGCGCTGGGACACAAAGCCCGAATCCGGCAGCTCGCTGGCCAGCACGATGGACACGTCGTACCCCTCGTTGAGCAAATCCGGCACGCGGTTGGCCAGGGTCAGGTCGAAGGTCACATCCGGGTGGGCCTTGCGGTAACGGGCAATGGCGTCGATCACAAAGTGCTGGCCGATGCCGGTCATGGTGTGCACTTTCAGTTGGCCGGCAGGGCGCGAGTGAGCGTCGCTGGCCTCGGCTTCGGCTTCTTCGACAGAGGCCAGGATCTGCTCGCAACGCAATAAATAGCGCTTGCCGGCTTCGGTCAGGGCAATGCGCCGGGTGGTGCGGTTCAAGAGGCGGGTTTGCAGGTGGGCCTCAAGGTTCGAGACCGCGCGCGACACATTGGCGGTGGTGGTATCCAGCATGGCGGCAGCGGCCGTGAAACTTCCGGCTTCGGCTACGCAACTGAAGGCGCGCATATTTTGCAAAGTGTCCATGGAGTGCTCTCAAGGGGTCGATATAGGGGACAGCAACCGATTACACATCAACAAATTGTGACATGAAGTTTCTGACATTACTGGCCGGTTTTCATTCGACTAAAGAAACTCTGAAGTAGGCATCGATTTTTGATGCCCTCGCTGCATGAGGTTAAAAAAGCTCGCACAATCATATGATAAGACTTTTCCCGCTTTTAACTCATCGAGTTTCCTTCGAGCAGTACCTTTCCAAGGCGTTTTTCCGCATTACAGGCGCACCTCGCCCATTTTCGTCTTTGGGGTAATGAGGCTCTATCAGATTGATCAACCCTTTCCAGGGCACGACCTTATCCATCTCGATCAGGAAACGCTCTTTACGGGTTTGCCTGCGTACTCGGCTTCGGCGAATTCAGTGCGTGGAATAAAAGCTGCTTCACTTGAATGTCAGTGCGAACCATGAAGTTTCCACCCTCCAATCGAACTCAGCGTCAGCTCTAGGTTGTGAGACCTTCCACTGTGCCCTTCGCCTGATCCAACCAGCTATTTTGGGGTGGTGTCTGGGCCAGCGTTCCATCAAGCAGGTTGGCCGACGAAGTGGGCACTGCTGCTTTAAGTGCTTGCGAGGCTTTGAGCATCGCAATCAAGTCATCAGTGGTGGCGGTTTTCTCAGTCAGTGCCGGCGGAACCGGCAACGCTTGGGCCGCTTTTGACAGAGCGCCCGTGTCGGCGGTAAAGGTGCGAATCGATTCCAACCCATCAAGCATCGGCAGTGCCAGACCTGTCACGCGGTCAAACGCACTGATGCTTGGGAAACCCACCTTGCCGCGAAATACCGGGGTGCCCAGCGACGGAAGAATGAGCCCCACCAAGAAGCGTGGGTCTCGGCGTTTAATGGTCAAACCAACACTGGTCACCGCCAACGCCACGCCAACCACTCGCTCAGCGGTGACCAAGAGCGATAGCTCGTTATTGGATTCATTGTCGAAAAAGATGCCGCGATAACGAAAGTAGTCGCTGAAAACTTCCCGCTCATTCAATGCCGCGTTCATAAACCATGCCCGAGAGTCATGCACATGCTCATCAAACAACCGGATAATCGGAAAGACTTTATCGTTTAACGACTTGCCGTCTGCGCCAAACAGTGCGGCGTAATTCATCTCTCCAGCCTTGCGCAGGTCGGCATAGTGCTGGGCTTCGTCCTGCGAATTGGTCATGTACACAAGCCCACCCACCAAGGTGTTGGCAAGGGTGCCAAGACTAAATATTTCTCCTGCGCTCAAGCTCCACTCGGGCACATAATCACGCCGAAAATCGGCCATGGCGTTGAGCAACTGTCGACAATCAAGGTTCGGCTCATACATCTTGCTGGTGTTGAAGGCGTTCGCGGACGTGGTGCCGGTACGACGTTCATACTCCAACTTGGTAGCTTGATTAGTTTTTTGAGTTGCCAACTGACTTTCAGACCAGACAGGCGCCGAGCTGCCGGCACGGTTGGCCGCATCTTCCTCAAGTTGCATATTGTGTAAAGCTTCAAAGGCGTCGACTTCCTCGGAGGTCATGTCTGCCTGCGGACCGTTTTTCATCACTTTGACATAAGCGTCAGTGTGGTTGGCCCGCCCCTTGGCATAACGACTGATTCGCCAACCGGTAATCAACCCTGCTTCGCGGGCCATCACCTCTTCCAATGGGCCGTTATCCATGGCGTCGAGCCAGGTGTTGAAGCGCTCGATGAGCATGGAACCTACCGCGTATTCAAGGTAAGTCGCGTCACTCATGACTAACCATGGCCAACGCTCTTTCAACTCATTGCTAAACGCCTTTGAAGGGGCCTGCAACGGCGCCCCAATCTTGTAGGCCTCACTGTACATATGGTGCAGAGCGATTTGCGACAACACCAAGTGGCCACCCTCTGCGGCCCTGCCTTGGTCGCCGGGCGGGTAGCCGCCGCCGACGTCGGAGTGCATGCCGGGATAGATGTATTCCGCTGTGCCTTGGCGATAGGTGGAAGGGCAGTGTGGATCGTCAGCGTCGGCTTTGCGCCGAATCGAGTCTACGGGGAAGCAACTGCGCTGTTCGTGAGCCGCAACCAGATGCACGCAGTGCTCAAGAAACGTCTCCGAATCCGACAACCGCATGCTGCCATCGGCCCAGCCCATGTGCCCGGCAGCAAACGGCGCCAAGTACGGAATGCCCACCGAGGCCACGGTGTCGAACAACCCCATAAACACAATTTTGATCGGTAGCCCGGCCAACAAGTAGCAGGTATCACCCTCCACATCGACCTTGGTCAAAGCTTCAAGCCAGGTGGCAAATGCTCGCGCCTCGGCAGCCCCCCGTGAAAA
>JBILYW010000008.1:0-17896 GCA_044377555.1 Pseudomonas sp. | reverse complement strand
GCGGGGCACTCGTGCGACAATCGCGGCTCGCCTCTTTCAAGCCAGACCCATGATCAAGACCGCCGTGCACCTGCTGCTGCTGGAAAAACTCGAAATCGATCTCGATGTGCTCCAGCGCGCAGCGCAAACCGCCTATGAAGCTGCAACCCACGCGGAAAACATTGCCGAGAACAAGTACGACACCCTGGGTCTTGAAGCGTCGTATCTGGCGACAGGCCAGGCCCGCCGGGTAGAGGAGATCCGCCAGGCGCTCAAAAATTGCCAGGCCATGACCCTCGCACCGTTCAGCGCGGCGCAGGGCATTCAGGTCGGGGCATTGGTCCGTCTGGAGGCCGAAAACGGCAGCGGGCAGTGGCTGTTCCTCGCCCCCGACGCGGCCGGGCTCAAGGTCAATCACGACGGGCACACAGTGACCGTCATCACCCCGCGCTCACCGCTGGGTGCAGCGTTGCTGGGCAAGCAGCTCGATGACGAGGTGCAGATCAACGTGGGCGGGGCTGTGCAAATGTTTACCGTCTGCGAGATGCACTGAACGACCCGTGGGAGCGGTTTTGCGCAAAGCTTACTTGGCAGCAGCCATCATGCGGTTCACTTCACTGCGTACCATGTTGGCGTATTCCGGAGGCGACATCGCGTCCAGTTCCGAGCGCACCCATTCAGCCCATTTGCCCTTGCGCTTGGCGCGTTCACCGAACAAACGAGCCGCATCCCCTTTGGCCTTGCCCAGATTGCTCTGCCAAAGGTCATACAAACGGGACTTTTCATCTTCAAGCGCAGCACGCTCGGCGAGAGGCTTGTTGGCGAGGTTGAAGCTCATGAGAATTTCCTGCGGCGTAAATTTAGGTGACATCTTACACCCTAGAAAGCAGTGTCTTAGCCTGGTTTTTGACTACTCTGTCAGCTCACGACAACACTTGGCCCAAAACAGATGCAACTTTTTAGCATTGGGTTGACTCCATTACTCATCACCCTTTTTACCTGCAAGGAGTACCGCAATGGCTCGAAAAACTGCCGTACAAGCTGAAGATCAAATCAAGGATCAAGCGTTCAGCGAGCTGCAAGATCTGATTGCCGAATCTGAAAAGCTGCTCAAGGACAGCGCGTCCCTGATCGGCGAAGAGGGCGAAACCCTGCGTGCACAGGTAAGCCTCAAGCTCAAGCAAGCGCTGGACTCGGTCAGTAACGTACGCGAGCGTACCAAGCCTGTGGTGGACGCCACCGAGAGCTATATCGGTGGCCATCCGTGGCAAACCGTGGCCATCTCGGCCGGCTTCGGGCTGGTAGTGGGCCTGCTGCTGGGCCGTCGCAACTAAGTCACGCACAACAGCTTCAAGCAAAGCCCCAGGCTGTCAGAGCCCGGGGCTTTGTTGTTTATAAATTAAAATCATCGATATATTCAGTGACATTCACCCACAGCATTCTGATACTTCGCCGCTCTTCCCATGCCGACGAGATGGTCAATGTCCGCTTCTATAACGACTACCAAACCCTTAAGTACCGCCCTGATCCTGCTGATGGCCACCGCTACCGGCCTGGCTGTCGCGAGCAACTATTACGCACAGCCCCTGCTGCACACCATCGCCCAGGAACTGGGTTTGAGCATGAGCAGCGCCGGCACCGTGGTGATCACTGCACAACTGAGCTACGGCGCCGGCCTGTTGTTACTGGTGCCGCTGGGCGACCTGTTCGAGCAACGCCGCCTGATCGTTACCATGACGGTGCTCAGCGCCCTGGGCCTGCTGTTAAGCGCGTTCGCGCCTTCGCTCACATGGCTGTTGATCGGCACCGCGATGACCGGGCTGTTTTCAGTATCGGCACAAGTCCTGGTACCCATGGCTGCCAGCCTGACCGACCCGCAAAGTCGCGGACGGGTGGTGGGCACACTCATGAGCGGCCTGCTGCTGGGGATATTGTTGGCGCGCACTGTAGCCGGAGCGCTGTCGTCTGCCGGTGACTGGCGAACCATCTACCTGGTAGCTGCTGCATTGATGCTGATCAGCTCCATTGCCCTTTATTGCGCCCTGCCCAACCATCACCAGAGCGCCGGTCTGAGCTACCCGAAGTTGTTGGGTTCGGTGTTCAAGCTGTTTGTCGAAGAACCTGTATTGCGCCTGCGCTCGCTGTTGGGGCTGCTGACCTTTTCGCTGTTTGCCTTGTTCTGGACGCCGCTGGCCTTCCTGCTGGCCGTGCCGCCTTACAGCTTTTCAGACGCCGTGATCGGCCTGTTCGGTCTGGCGGGCGCAGTCGGCGCCGTGGCAGCAAACTGGGCCGGGCGCATGGCCGACCGCGGCAAAGGTCAACTGGCCACTACCGTCGGTCTGCTGGCCCTTCTGGCGTGCTGGCTGCCCATGGCCTTTGCCGGCCACTCATTGGTCGCCTTGCTGATCGGCGTACTGGTGCTCGATTTTGCCGTGCAACTGGTACACGTCAGCAACCAGAACGCGGTATTCAAAGTCCGCCCCGCTGCTCGCAACCGTCTGAACGCCGGTTACATCACCTGTTATTTCATTGGCGGCGCGCTGGGCTCGCTGGTGGGCGCACAGACCTATCCGGTATATGGCTGGGATGGCATCGTGGTGGTTGGCTCGGTGGTAGCAACGCTGGCACTGGCCGTGTGGGGCTACAGCCTGCAGCGCGAAAGCAAGCTGCAGCCTGTCGGCTAACCGCCTATGTGACGCTTTTCATCGTATGGCGAACTCGCTAGCATGCGAGAAAACGCCCTGACGACAGTCTGCCCCCGCAGACCGTCCTAACGATCCGAGACGCCATATGATCCCTAAAGAATCCCGTAACGAATTGGCCCTGGATACTTTTATCAAGGCGCACCCTGAACTGATCGAAGAAATGAAAGAGCTGAGCGCCGAGGACCGCCAGCAACAGATTTTGTGGGCTTTTGAAGATGAAGCCGAAAGCCGCGGCCTGGAAGCCTGGGAGCTGGCACTGGAACTGATCGCCCGCTCGCCCGAGGAACTCAAGAGCATGCGCCTTGAAGTACATCAGGAAGTCGCCGAAGCGCTGGACATGAGCTGGGAAGAGTACTGCGGCTTCAACGAAATCGCCGTCTGAACCCGTCCACTCACAAGCGACGCCCGCTCATTGACCGGGCGTCGCTTGCATTCAGGCATCAGGACTTGTGATGCGCATCTACCAGCTTTTGGGCCATCACCAGATGCATCTCCAGTTTGGGCAAATACTTGTCGGCAAACGCCTGCAACTGGGGTGAGTCAGGGCTGCTCACCTGCTGTTTGAACAGCTCGATGGCCTCCTCACGGGTTTTAACCTGATTGGCCGCATACGCCGCATCAAATGAATCCCCCTCCTGCACTTCAAGCATCAGCTTTTTGGCCTTGTCGAGTATCTGCTCGTCGGTGGAAACCTGCAGATCCAGCTTGCCGGCAATGTCCTTCAAATCCCGGTTGGCGTTGGTGTAGTCCTTGATCACCTCCACGGCATAGCTTTCTATGTCCGTCGAAGAGGTTTTACTGATCGCCATACGACTGGTTTCAATCTCCGCAATCCCTGCTGCGTGCGCCTCATCAACAAAGTCTGCCGGACTGGCTGCGACTGCTGTGGCCGCCACGATCAGGGAGCAGACCAAGGCACAGCCTGCCACGAAGCGTTTAGGGCCAATCAGGGTTTTCATAATGTCCTCCAGAAAAAGGCAGGTTTATTCCCTGCACAGAATCTGAAGGCCCATGGCCGCAAAGGTTTAGACGAAGCCGGTTTTTCTGACGGGTGGTAGCTTCAGATACGCTGCCCGAGCCAGGATTCATTGGAAGCAACCCTGAGAACTGCACAACCTATGGCCTTGCCGTCCTTTCAGCGAACCGTGAGCCATACTGTCCGGGAACACTTCCAGCCAAACAGGTGAAACCTTATGGACATCTTCAGGGACATGCTCAACAACTGGGAATCCAGGTCTCAGGAATCAAGTGAGCGGGTTGAATACACCCTGGCGTTGCACAAGCATGACCTGGTCAAAATCAAGGCTTTCGCACAAGCCTACGGGCTGGATGAGGCCACTATCACCCAAGGCCTGATCCACAGTGCACTCAAGCAAGCAGAACAGGCCATGCCATACGTGAAGGGTTCTGAGGTCATCAGGGTAGAAGAAGGTGAAAACATTTATGCCGACGCCGGCAGGACACCTGCATTCATTGAAGCAGAACAAGCTATCTCCAGGGCTCTGGATGTGAAAAGCCAGCCATCCTGAACCAGGCCTCGCAAGAGACTTGCGAACGGTGCGAAGCGCTTTTATCACCTTGAAACGGGTTGGCCCGACCTGAGCAGCCTGGCAAACCACGTGGATGCCAACACAGGCAAACCCGCCCCCACAGATTGGTGACAGCAGGCCCCTGCGAGCCGGATCCCGGCTACTTGCGCCACGCCCGGATGCAGACACCGGGGGTCAACCCACCGTAAACGGCAACTTATCCAGCGTACAACCGTTGCCCTTGAGCGCTGACGGCTCGACCATTCGCAGAGGCGCTCCGGTGTCCTCGTCAAAAACCTTGATCTGGCATGAGTCGAAAGTCTCGGGGTTTTCAATAATCCCGCCCTTGATCACATAGCGCGCACCCGGAGCGAACTCACTGACGAATTCGACCTTGCAGGTACGACCGGCATTCGCCGCGCCATCCACCACCAAATGGATTGGCTTTGCTGCTTCTACAGGGATAAACCCTTCTGGCCGGGATGTTTTGTCCCGCACGGAGAACAATTGCCGACCCGGTTTCACCGCCACTGTTCTGCCGTACTTGCAACCCACCACCGGCGCCTCGGTCAGGGTCAGGTAATTGCGATAATTGCTCAACGCGTCCATTTCACTGCGGATCAACGCCTGGGGCGCGCCGGGAGGGGGCGCATAGTGCTGGACCTGTGCGCAGCCTGCTGTCAGTACTAACAGCACGCCGAGTGGGAGCCATTTCATGATCGTCTAAATCCATTTGAGTTCGAATTGGAGCACTCAACGGGACGACAGACGTATTGGGCGTTCCAGCCTGAGATCTATCGTCCTTAATGATTGCCAAGGCCCGATAGTAACGCAGCTCACGCCTGAACGTGTGCCAGCGCCGCTGGCCAGTAGTGCGAGCGCCGCAATCACTTCTCAGGACCAACGCCCTCTCACTACTAGCCCCAGCAATTCACGATGCCCGCTGACCCCTGTTTTTCGATAAAGCCGCTTGATGTAGGTCGCGGCACTTGAACGCTGGATGCCCATCAGGGGGGCAATCTCATCGGCTCCCAGCCCACTGAGCAAGTGCCTGAGCAACTCACGATCCCGACGAGTCAGTTCAGGATAAAGTTGCTCGACGCGCTGGCTCAGCAAGGACGGCATCTGATTGGCTTCGATATAAGCGCGGTAGTGCAACCTCGCGACCTGAATCAGCAAGGGCGCAACCGACTCGATAAATTCTATTTCACGCTGATTGAAGTTGCGGTGCTCACGACCTCGATAAAAGTTGATCGACAGCCAGCCGCCGCCCTCCTCCTGATGGTTGAGCAAAGCCATGCGCTGGGAAATTTTCGGTTGCTCGTAACAGATTCGGCGGTAGTCACGATGAGTGATGTCTTCGACCGACTGAATCTGAGCCAGAATTCGCGTACCACCGTACTTGGCCCTGTGACTGAGCATTGCCTGGCGATTGCCATCCAGGCTGTGAAAACGCTCGACGTAATCCTGGGAAATACGCGATATCTGCACCAGCCTGGACTGATCGGAGCACGATAACACCTGCGGCTCCTGGCCTTCGGGATAAGCGAAAACGGTACATTGAGCCAGCGGCATCACACCTCTTACCAACGTCAATAACTCTGCCGCCAGCCAGGTTCGGCAATCCTCGCCAACACGAGCCAGCAGATGGGCGATTTGCCCCGTCGTCAGCGGTATCTGGTGGTAAACGGTAGTGAGCGGCCAGTGGTTCATTCAGGGACCAGTTCGCGCGATGACGGTTGGCTTTCGTGGGGTAGCGTGCGCACCAGTATGGCAGCCATCAATAGCAACAGCGCCGCGTACAGGCAACCGGCCGTATAAGTGTGGGTCAGGTCTTTGAGCCAGCCTACTACCAGAGGGTTAAGGGCCGACCCAAGATTTCCCACAGCGTTGATCAGTGCGATGCCCACAGCCCGGGCCTGGAAGCTCAACGAACGATCTGGCAGGGTCCAGAAGATCGACATGGCTGTATAGGAACCTGTTGCCGCCATGCAGACCCCGGCCAGTTGCACGATCGGCTCACTGGACAGGGCCGTGCAGAACCAGCCCGCAGCAGCCATCAGCATTGGCAACGCCAGGTGCCAGCGACGCTCCTGGGTCAGATCGG
This sequence comes from Pseudomonas sp., assembly GCA_044377555.1. Classification (GTDB taxonomy): domain Bacteria; phylum Pseudomonadota; class Gammaproteobacteria; order Pseudomonadales; family Pseudomonadaceae; genus Aquipseudomonas. The sequence goes on along the minus strand of JBILYW010000008.1, from coordinate 11,576 downwards.
AGTGTCGGCCCCAGAGGATCATGCCCACAATGGTGCATATTTGCGGAATTGCCGACAAGAAGCCAACCAGCGTATTGCTCTGACCTGCGCTGAAGCTCTTGACGATCAACGGTGTCCATACCGCGATCATCGCCAACGTATTCACCAGGCAAAAGTACACCAGACAGAACCGGACTACCGCTGGCGACAACAGCTCTCGCCCTATATGAGCGTGAGGGGACGGTGCCTGGCGGTCCCGCAGCATCAACTCGGCCAGCTGCACTTTATCCTGATCACTCAGCCAGCGTGCCTGGCGCGGGTGATCGTCCAGATAACCGAACACCACCAGTCCAAGTACAACGCTGGGCATTCCTTCGAGCAGAAACAGCCATTGCCAGCCAGCCAGGCCCCATTGACCGTCAAGCCCCAAAATGGCTCCGGACAAGACCGAACCAAAACCCGCAGTAAACGGCATGGCGATCATGAACAGCGCATTGGCTCGAGCCCGGTACGCCGCAGGAAACCAGAACGTCATGTACAACAGCACACCCGGCAGGAATCCAGCCTCAGTGATACCGACCAATGCACGCAACCAATACAGGCTGGTCGCATCATGCGCCAACAGGGTTGCGGTCGACGCCAGCCCCCAGGCGATCATCATGCAGCCGATCCAGCGGCGGGCACCAAGCTTCGCCAGAACCATGTTGCTGGGAATGCCGCACGCGATGTACGCCAGGTAGAAAATTGTCGTTGCCATGCCGAACTGGGTACTGCTCAAACCCAGGTCGTCCATCATCGTCAGCCCGGCAAAGCCAATATTGATGCGGTCCAGAAATGAAAAAACGAAGCAGATGAAGAGAAACCACAGCAGGCGTTTCGAGACTTTGGCAATGACAGGCGCGTGAGCGCCCGCCTCCGCGCCAAGGGGCGCAGCAGGACGGGATGGCATAGGGTGATCCTGTTTTTGTAATTATTGGATGACGCAAGGTTTACAGGTCCTGCACAGCGCACTCGATCAGTGACTCGAAGTGCTCGACATTGTTCAGTAACTCGGCCGCCAGCAGCGCCAGCTTGACCAGAAACAACTCACTGTCGCTGCCTGTACGATCAATCGCCTCTGCGAGCCGATCATAAACGCGCTCGAGGTCTGTCACGCTTATCGACTGACTCATGAGTGCCCCCTCCCGTTGTGGCCAAGGGCCTGATTGAATCCATGGCGCAAACGCTCGGCATCCAGATGGAGCCAGCGAGCACAAACGTGTTGGTCCGGGCGTGCCAGATAGGCGGCGCCTGCGCGCTGCACGCCATAACGCGCGCTGAACAGGCCGTCCGGATCGGCCAGGGTCAGGTCAGCGTGTTGCACCTGGCCACTCCCGTTCATGGCAATCGCAATCACTTGTATCGGTAGCCCGTGACGCCGCAAGGCCTGGACCTGGGCATGGACGCCGGCATCGAGTTGCGCCGCATCAGTGAAACAAATCAAATGAAACGCGGGCGCCAGTTCGTCAAACAAGTAATGCTGCTCGGCCAGACGAACATTAAGCAAAGGCGCACCATTACGCGGCCCATCGGTGAACAGCAAGTTGTCGTCATTCACTGCATTGAGTCGCGAGTCTGCATAATCGTGAGCCCTTGAAGTGCGCCAATGATACAGCGGGCGCACGAACTCACGGGTCAACGACAGTGACAGCACCGCATCGCGTAACAGTCGATAGCCGCGACTGGGTGGCGCCATGAATCGCGTGCTCTTGCCTGCCTCTTCAATAATTTCCCTGGCAGCCTTGACCCGCTCGTCGCTGTAAGAAGCCAGAAGTCCGTCCCCGGCCAGGCCCTTGATATGCAGTGCCAGCTTCCAGCCCAGGTCGTGGCAATCCTGGAACCCGGTATTGGCACCACGCACGCCAAAAATCGGTAACAGATGCGCCGCATCTCCGGCGAAAATCACCCGGTCATTTATATACTGCGCCAGGGTCAACGCCCGGGCCGAATACACAGAGCTCCAATCCAGCTCCCATTCCGGGTTCTCAACGTTGAGCATCGCCAGTTGAGCATTGATGCGCTCATTCAAGGAGTCAGGGTGCAGCGCCTGCTCGGGCGTTTCGTCCGCGGGCAACTGGTAATCGATGCGCCAGATATCACCGGGCTCACGGTGCATCAAAACAGTGTTGCCAGGGTTCCAGGAGGGATCGAAAAACGCCAGGCGTTCGGTCGGCAGATCGAGCTTGATACGGATGTCGGCAATAACGAACCGCCCTTCGTAGGACGCACCTTCAAGCTTGAGCCCCAGCATCGAACGTAGCCCGGAGCGGGCGCCATCAGCAGCCACCACCCAATCTGCATCCAGGGTGTAGGTATCTCCCGGTGTATCGACTTGCAATACCGCGCGGTCGACGCCTTGCTCGATCCCAATGACCTTGTTGCCCCAACGCAAATCAATCAGGGGCTGGGCCTGGACGGCCTCCACCAGATGCTGCTCGAGGTACTGTTGTTGCAAGTTGGTCATCGGTGCAAAACGGTCGTGCTCGTCAACCGGTGCTTCCATGCGAAAAACTCGTTGGCCGCGGTAGAACGAATTGCCGCAACGCCAGGGTAGGCCTTGCTCGGCCACCACCCCGGACACTCCCACTTGCTGGAAAATCTCCATGGAGCGGCGGGTAAACACGATCGCGCGGCTGCCTTCACATACTTGCTGCTGAGCCGACAGAACGGTGCTTCTGACACCGTAGCGTGCCAGTTCGAGCGCGAGCGTCAGGCCTATGGGGCCGGCACCCACAATAACAACGGGCGAACGCTTCACGACGCCCGGAGATGGCATGAAGGCGGGGTAAACCTGATAGGGGAAATACAGGGACTGATGGGGTACGACTTGCGGTTGATGCATGGTCCGGTGGCTCCCGGTTTATTGTTATCGGGGAACAGGTTTTGTCCGCGACCACTCTAAATCCAAGGACTGAGGCTGATGTCCCCTGGAGAGGACATCTTGTTGGAGCGTTAGCGCTGGTTTAAAACAGCTGATTCCCGACCACATATCTCCATTCATGCCTTACAGGTATCGCACTACCCCCAAACGATATCTGCACGCCCCTGAACTGCAAAAGCACTCACAGCCCCATATTGTTCCCATATCGCCCTTTTCCAGACGCCAGAAACCACAAACCCCCGACTTTCTCTAGGAAAATCAGGGGTTTGTGTTTACTTAATGTGGCGGTGAAGGAGAGATTCGAACTCTCGATACAATTTCTTGTATACACACTTTCCAGGCGTGCTCCTTAAGCCACTCGGACACTTCACCGTATCTCTTCAAACAAGTTCTGTCTGTCGAGGCGCGCTAATGTAGTCGAAAGCTTTCGATATGACAAATGTTTTTTTCAGAATTTTCATGTGCTTACGCAATTAGCTGTTTTTGAGCCATGGCCAGGGCGGGTGATTCTGCCAAATCCCGGCCTTGGCACCTTGACCCCTCCCACCATCACCGTTGCTGCGCCGCCTTCTATATAAGCCTCTATATAGAAGGCACAGGCCAATCGCCTGACTCATCAGTCAGTCATAGCCCTTTACCTGCGCCGTGGGGCTGGGTAACGTCTGCTCCACTTCAAAACAAGGAATTGCGCCATGAGTGACTTGATTGCCTACCACCTGGAAGACGGTATCGCCACGCTGACCTTGAGCAACGGCAAGGTGAATGCCCTTTCCCCCGACGTGATCACTGCGTTCAACGCAGCACTGGATCAGGCCGAGCAGGATCGTGCCGTCGTCATTATTACCGGGCAGCCGGGCATTCTCTCCGGTGGTTACGACTTGAAGGTAATGACGGCCAGCCCGGAACAAGCCATTGAGCTGGTAAGGCAGGGGTCGACCCTCGCTCGCCGCATGCTGGCGCATCCCTTCCCCATCGTGATCGCCTGCACGGGCCATGCAGTGGCCAAGGGCGCATTCCTGTTGCTATCGGTGGATTACCGTATCGGCGTCGAAGGCCCGTTCAGCATTGGTCTGAATGAAGTGCAAATCGGCATGACCATGCACCACGCCGGGATTGAACTGGCCCGCGACCGGCTGCGCAAATCGGCATTCCATCGTTCAGTGATCAATGGCGAAATGTTTAACCCGACCACCGCCGTCGACGCAGGCTTCCTCGATCAGGTGGTCAAACCTGAAGAGTTGCAGGCCGCAGCCCTTGAAGTGGCCCGTCAGTTGAAAAAGATCAATATGAAAGCCCACAGGAATACCAAGCTCAAAGTGCGCAAAGAGCTACTGGAAACCCTGGACAAGGCCATCGAGGAAGACCAGCTCCACCCGCTCTGATCCGGGCCCTCAAAAACCTGCCCCGATTGCAACCTGCGGTCGGGGCAGCGCTCCCCCCCCGCCTCTCGTAAATCCCCCTCAAACATCTCTAGCCCGCACCTCGACAGCCACACTGAAACAAATACTAAAACTTCAGCTATCTCCTAGTTGTGTCGGGGTAATTGCTGAATCCAGTGCACATCCGTACACTGCGCCCACTTTAGTTTCAGCGGGCTTATAAATGCTATTTTTGATACGTATGTTATTGATGTGCCTGCATTTTATGATCGCAGGGGTACTGGGCGTACTGCTGGGTATATGCCGTCCCTTCAACCCGGACAACAGCCGCCTGTGCGCGCGACTGTATGCCTGGCCGTCCAGATGGATCCTGGGCTACAAGCTCAAGACCGAAGTCGGGCCGTTGATGGACAAGCCGCAAAGCTGCGTGGTCATCGCCAACCATCAGTCCAACTACGATCTGTTTGTATTCGGCAACGTAGTGCCGCGACGCACTGTGTGCATCGGCAAAAAAAGTCTGAAGTGGGTCCCCCTGTTTGGCCAGTTGTTCTGGCTGGCCGGCAACGTGCTTATTGACCGGGGCAATGCCCAAAAAGCCCGTCAATCCATGCTGACCACCACCCGCACCCTGCAAGAAAAAGACACGTCCATCTGGGTCTTCCCCGAAGGCACACGCAATTTCGGCAAAACCCTGCTGCCGTTCAAAAAAGGCGCATTCCAGATGGCAATTACTGCCGGGGTACCGATTGTGCCGGTCTGCGTGAGCACCTATAGCCAGCACCTCAAGCTCAACCGCTGGCACAGTGCCGATATTCAGATTCGCTCTTTGCCTGCGATCCCGACTGACGGCCTGACCCTGGATGACATGCCACAGCTGATGGAACAATGCAGCGAACAGATGCGCGAGTGCATCGAAGCCATGGACCGCGAGCTGCTGGCCCAACAAAATCGCGATGTGCCAAGCGTCAACGGGAGCAACACCGCAGCCTCTAACCCGAACGCCTGAACGGTTATAGACTCAAAGAGATCAATTGCGCGCTAAGCTGCATCTTCGTGCCATAACCCTTTGAAGAAGAAGCGATTAGAACTATGGGGAGAGTTGTTGCTGCTGCGGTTTACAACGCAGGCAAGAAAGTCACCAATATCACTCTGGACGAAGGCATTGCCTGGGCTAAAAAACCCGGGCACTTCGTCTGGATTGGTCTGGAACAACCCGACGCGCAGGAACTGAGCAACTTGCAGCGCCAGTTCAACCTGCATGAACTGGCCATCGAAGACGCCCTTGAGCAACACAGCCGCCCCAAGCTCGAAACCTTTGGCGATGCGCTGTTTATCGTTATCTATTCGCCGATTCGGCATGAAGGCAAACTGGAGTTCGTCGAAACCCATATTTTTGCCGGCAATGGCTACATCATCACCAGCCGCAATGGCCACTCGGCTTCGTACAAGGCCGTACGCCAGCGCTGCGAGGCACGCCCGCTGCTGCTGGATCATGGCGAAGACTTCGTGCTGTATGCCCTGCTCGACTTCGTGACGGAGAGCTACCAGCCCGTCAGCGAAGCCATCCACGCCGAAATCGACCAGCTCGAGCAGAACATTCTGGGCAACGCCCTCAATGAAGCCGACATCGTGCACCTGCATGCCCTGCGCCGCGATGTGCTGCGACTGCGACGCTATGTGGCGCCCATGGTGGAAATCAGCGAAGAGCTGCAGCGCCTGACCTTCCCCTTTATCGACAAGAACATGCGCCCGTATTTTCGCGATGTGCAGATTCACGTCACCCGGCAGATGGAAGACCTCACCACCCTGCGCGACATCGCCACCCAAACGATTGAAATCGTCGTTTTGCTGGAGTCGTCACGCCAAAGCATTGTGCAGCGCAAATTCGCAGCCTGGGCAGCCATTCTGGCCTTCCCCACTGCGGTGGCGGGCATTTACGGGATGAACTTTCAGAACATGCCGGAGCTGAGCTGGCATTACGGCTATTTCGGCGTGCTGGGATTTATTGCCGTAGGCGTTACCGGGCTGTGGGTCAGCTTCAAGCGCTCCGGCTGGCTGTAGACTTGAGCCGCAAGCTTGAAGCTTGCGGCTTGATGCTTACGACTTCTGCGCCACAAAGCGCATCATCCACTCGGCCACGGTCCGACCATGATGGTCCTGACCCAGGCTGGCAATACCGGTGCTGTATATCTGCTCGCCCAGATGTTCCTGGCGCAGATCCAGCAAGGCCCGCGAATAGTCGTGGATAAACTCGGGATGCCCCTGGAAGCACAGCACCTGGTCGTTGATGTGATAAGCAGCAAACGGGCAAAAATCGCTCGAAGCAATCACCGTGGCGTTTTCCGGCAAGGCCGTTACCTGGTCCTGATGGCTGATCAGCAGCGTCAGTTCCTCAACCACGGGGCTCATCCAGGGCGCCTTGGCTGCCAGTTTGTACTGATGGGTACCGACGCCCCACCCCTGTGTGGCACGTTCGCTCTTGCCGCCCAGCAGCAACGCAAGCAACTGGTGGCCAAAGCAAACGCCGAGCAGCTTGTCACCACGCTCAAAGCGGGTCAGCAGGTAGCTTTTCAGGGTTTGAATCCAGGGGTCGGTGCCAAATGAATCGGCTTTGCTGCCAGTCACCAAATAAGCATCAAACACCTGGTCGTCAGACGGGTACTCGCCATGCATCACGTTAAAGACGCTGAATTGCGCCGCAATTGGCTGAGTGGAGAACAGCCGTACGAACATTTGCCCGTAGCCCTGATATTGATCAACAAACTCTGGACGCAGAATGTCGGTTTCCAGAATGCAAATGCGTAGCGACATAAAAGTACCTGGCACGATAAAAGCGAAAGTAATGATGGCAACGCGACAGAGCCTGCCTTGAAACGGCATTTCAAGGCAAGTACTGAACGTAGCCCACGCCTGCGGCCAACTGCCATCTCAACGGCTTCGCCCTTACATTTGTCGGGCAAAAGATACCGGGGCAACGCGCCCTGACGAACGGTAGGGGGCTAATAAAATAGGCCGGTTGCGAGCCCGTTGCGTCTAGCAACGGGGTGACAGCGCGAGTTAAAAAAACCTAATAGCTTTTTAGAAACTTACTGCACTTGGATGATGTTAAAGGGTTCTAAGCCATATGTTATGAGGGCTCTAATGTTAAGCCTGTCGCTGGGGCCGTACTTTTTAAAGGACTGGAGCCCCTGTCGCAGGCATTGTCGTTCGGGAATAACAAAAAAAGGCAGATAGCCATGTTCAAACATACGAAAGTACGTCAGGCCGGACTCATCCTCTTTGCTACCACCCTGCTGCTGATCTTGCCGAATTTGACCAAAGTCATCGGCTAAAGACGCGCCTGAATGCCGAAGACGTGCAGCCGCTGCGCGTCTTCGACGGCTACAGGTTTGCGGCACCAAAACACTTCCTGCAAAAACCGGAACGGCCAGCCCTCAGGCCAGCCGCTAACCAGTCAAACCTACGTCAATTCAACAGGCCACGCACCTCCTGCTTGACGCCCCAACCCTCGATAATGCCGCCGAGCGGTACCACTACAGCTTCGAAGTCCTGCTCGAAATCACCGATACCACCGTAGGTGGCGTACATCACCTTACTCAACTCCAAATGCCATGCGCCGTCATCGCGCACGTTGATCTGTGCATTCAGGGACTCACCACAAAATTTGCCTGCAGCTCGGCGCGCCCGCTCCTCGTCCGGGAAGATCGCGTAAAACTCGATGGGATGGATGCGTGAAAAATCAAAACCGCCTTCTTTCATGCGGCGCAGCACATAGCTGCTGAGGTCTTCTTGATGGGCTGTGCTCATGAAACGTCCTCCTCGCAATGGATAGACATTCAGCACTCCCTTCCGGGCGCAATCAGGCCTTTAGAAGGGAGGAAATAAGCATGTAGCGAACAAGATCAGAGCCAGTCGAATACTTCGCTGGTCTGGATGCAGAGTAGCCCTGGTGTGCGGCGTCTGCCAAGAGGAGAGCACATGAATTTCAACAAGTTTTTTCAGCAACCGGGCCGTTCAAAAAGACGGATACCCGGCGCCTGGGCAGATGCGCTGCCCGGGGCCAGGCGAACCCTGCGAAGGATTACGGCTTTTCAGCACGCTCCTTGAGGCCCTTGAGGGTGTTGAACGGGGCATCGACCACAAACTTGTTGGCCAACCAGGACGGCACGCTGCCACCTGGCTCGGTGTGCACCTGATAGGTCACTTCGGTGAGGTTGTCGCCTTTTGGCACAAGCTTCCAGAAGCCATCAACCTGGGCAACCCGGACAAAGCCTTTTTCTTCAGGAACGTAGGTCGGCTGGCCCTTGAGCGTGCGGGTCAGGCTGCCATCAGCGCCTTGGGCCGTGGTCACCAGCAGTACCGAGTCACGCGGCGTTACCGGCCATGGAGTTTTGAACTGGGTGTAGGTCCAGCTCTGGTCACCTTCATGCTTGAGCAGTTTTTGCGTCTGGCATTCATGAATCCAGGCACAGGCGCCCGCCACGTCTTCCTGCAGCTTGCTGATCCTGGCCAGTGGCGCCTTGATGGTGGTCACCCCCTGGTAAGCCTTGTACTGGGAACCGGCGACTTCACTCAGCGACACCTTGATGCCGTCCTGGTCCTTGGCGACCTTCCAGTCTTCAGCCTGGGCCACGCCCGTTATCAGAACACTCAAACCACATACCAATGCCACTCGATGCAACGAACCCATTGTCTTATTCCTTATTGTTGAAGGTCTGTTAACTGGACACGAACACACTATGCCGCGGTCATCTGCTCCCACCAACCGATCAGGTTGATCGCTTCTTCCCGGTTGCTGCCGCACACTTCGATGTCGGCCTTGAAGTCGCCACATACAGCCGGGCGCTCAGGCTGACCGAACAAACCGCACAGGTAGTCGACAGAAAGATGCAGGCAGCGTTCCCCGGCAGGCTTGCCGTTGGGCATGCCGGGCAGCGGTGTGCTGATGGAAGGGGCTATGCAGCAGGCGCCACAGCCTTCACGGCAATTCATGACGTTAGCTCCTCGTTCGGGGCAAAGTGTGTTGATGACAAGGGATAGTACTCGCTGGAACAGGTGTTTGAAATTGACCGTTCAGCAGAATATGCCGATAAATGGCAGTGACCGGACAGTCAGTTTAGAAGCCTGTTTTTCACTGCCAGGCACTTACTTATTGCTTGAACTCGAAATCCAGCGCGGCACCTTCGATCTCGTTGTGTCGGGCGTCATTGCGCAATTGCAGGTTCATCTCGTTGCTGAGCAAACGCCCGTTGAGCTGAAACGGGCTCTCTTCAGCCGGCTTTTCGCCAAACATGTTCGGCAGCAACGGTTTGTGCGCAGGCATGGGGACAGTGCCCAAAGGACGGAGCTGGCGAACCATCTCAGGCGGCAATCGCAAATCAAGGTTCGTGGTGGGCAAACGCTTTTTGGCGATTTCATGGGCCGATGTGGACTTGGACGCCATTGGCTTACGTCTTTTGACGGGGGCTTTTTTCGTACTCTCCACAGGCTTTGCCGCAGAGCGGGCAGATTTCGCCTCGGTGGTGGCTGCCCCGGATTGTGCCGGGGCTGCTGTCGCAGCAACAACATTGAGCGCACTCAAGACGCACACCAGCACAAACCCTGCACAAAACTTCGTTTTCATAACTCCACAGCTTTAACGGTTCAGGGGCGTATGCTCGCGCTTTACGCACAGGGTGACAAGTTGATTATAGTCAAAATGCCATCCCCGCTGCTGCCGGACCACCGCCATACAGACCAGCCGCTTCCTGGCAGAGCTGGCTGGCAAGCATTCCCAGGGTCATCAAGGCCCGATCGGCCTCCCGGTTCCAGGGTGTGCCACAGTTCAGCCGTATGCAGTGATTGAACTGCTCGGTGTTACTGAAAATCAGCCCCGGTGCGATGCTGATCCCTTGTTGCAGGGCCCGGACATGCAACTCCTGGGTATTGACCCGGCCCGGCAGGCTGACCCACAGGATAAACCCCCCGCCAGGGCGCGACATCTGCGTGCCTTCCGGAAAGTGCTGCTGCACGGCCAGCTGGAATGCGCTCAGGTTTTTTCTGTATTCCTGGCGGATATAGCGCAAGTGGCGGTCGTACCCTCCGTTTTCAAGGTAGGCCGCCACGGCCATCTGGGTCACGCTGCACGCAGAATGCGTGGTGAATGTCTGCAGGCGCTGGATTTCTTGCTGAAACTTGCCAGCTATCATCCAGCCGATGCGCACTCCGGGGGACAGGGTTTTGGAGAAGCTCGAACAGTAGATCACCCGGTCCAGGCGGTCATAGGCCTTCAAGGCCTTGGTGCGCCCCACCTCAAACATCAATTCGCCATAGATGTCGTCTTCAACAATCTGGATATCAAAGTCCGAAGCCAGGCGCAGCAACTGCTTTTGCCGCTCTTCAGGCATTGTCCCGCCCAGAGGATTGCTCAGGCGCGTGGTCAGGACCAATGCCTTGATCGACCACTGATTGGCCGCCAGTTGCAGGGCTTCAAGGCTCATGCCGGTGGCCGGATCGCTGGGGATCTCAATCACTTTCAGCCCCAGCAGATCAGCCAGTTGCAGCAGCCCGTAGTAAGTCGGCGACTCTGCCGCAATCAGGTCGCCGGGACGGGTGAGTACCCGCAACGACATTTGCAGGGCATCGACACAGCCATGGGTGATGATGACTTCAGAAGGGTCAACCACCACTCCCGCGTCACGCATACGGATTGCTACCTGCCGGCGCAACGGCTCAAAGCCCGGGCTGAACATATAGCTGAATGCCCGCGGGCTATGAAAGCGCGTGACCTTGGCCAGCTGCTGGTGCAGCGCACGTACGGGCAAGTAATCGACACTGGGCACGGCCGCCCCGAGCGGAAACACACCTTCACGACGGGACTCGACCAGTACCTGCTGAATGATGCTGCTGCGGGTGACCAACCCCGGGCGCTCTACACGTGCGATATCAGGGGTCGGCGCCGTCAGTGCGGGGGTCTGGTGTACGTAGTAGCCCGACTGCGGCCGCGCCCGGATCAAACCCTGATCTTCAAGGTTGGCGTAAGCCTGCAGCACGGTGGCATGGCTGACATTGAGCTGTGAACTCATCTTGCGCACCGACGGCACACGCTCGCCCGGCTGATAAACGCCACGCCGAATATCCTCAGCCAGTTGCTGAGCAATACGTTGGTAGAGCAAAAGGTTGGTCATGGCGTAGCACTCGATGTTCAGGCATTTTTTTTATTTAGAACAATACCGGAACAGTTTAGAAGTGTACGGGCACAGTTGTCACTTTTCTAAGCCGTACACCCCGAATGCGGGGGGAACTGTATGGGTGCAATT
>JBILYW010000200.1:0-6417 GCA_044377555.1 Pseudomonas sp. | reverse complement strand
ACCTGCTGCGTGAAAAACTGATCGCTATTGACCCGACTTTGCAGGTCGATATGCCGCAGTTAGGCAGGCCACTGCCCAAATCGTTGTCTGAGGCCGACGTTGAGGCCTTGCTCGCCGCGCCGGACCTGGGAGAGGTGATCGGTCAGCGCGATCGGGCCATGCTGGAAGTGCTGTATGCCTGCGGCCTGCGCGTGACCGAATTGATCAGTCTGACGCTGGAACAGGTCAACCTGCGCCAGGGTGTCTTGCGGGTGATGGGCAAAGGCAGCAAGGAGCGCCTGGTACCTATGGGGGAGGAGGCGATCGTCTGGGTTGAGCGCTACATGCGCGATGCCCGGCATGAACTGCTGGGTGGCCGCCCCAGTGATGTGCTGTTCCCCAGTCAGCGCGGCGAACAAATGACCCGGCAGACCTTCTGGCACCGTATCAAGCATCAAGCCAAAGTGGCGGGGATCGACAAGTCGCTGTCCCCCCATACCTTGCGCCATGCCTTTGCCACTCACTTGCTCAACCACGGTGCCGATTTGCGTGTGGTGCAAATGCTGCTGGGGCACAGCGACTTGTCTACTACCCAGATCTACACCCATGTGGCCCGCGCCCGCTTGCAAGACCTGCACGCCCGCCATCACCCGCGTGGTTAGACCGCAGTCGGCCGCGCAAGCCATCTGTGTTAGGCTTTGCCGGTTTAGAAAGCGCGCCGCCCCAATCCGGTTTTTCCCACGGGTGTTCAGGCCTGGCCGCTTTGTCAGTCTTCAGGAGTTCCCATGCGCGTGACCCAGATTTTTGCCGCCGCAGCCATTGCGTTGGTCAGTACGTTCTCGTTCGCCGATACCGGCGCCGAGCAAGCTATTCGCAAGAGCCTCGAAACGCTGCAACTGGATGTTCCGGTCGAGAGCATCAGCCCCAGCCCCATGGCAGGCCTGTATGAAGTCAAGCTCAAGGGCAGCCGCGTGCTTTATGCCAGCGCTGATGGACAGTTCATCGTTCAAGGCTATATGTTCCAGCTCAAGGACGGTAAGCCGGTCAACTTGACCGAGCGGGCCGAGCGGGTTGGCGTCGCCAAGTTGATCAATGGCATTCCGGTAGCAGAAACCGTGGTTTACCCGGCCATTGGCGAAACCAAGTCGCATATCACGGTCTTTACCGACACCACCTGCCCGTATTGCCACAAGTTGCACGCCGAAATCCCGGAACTGAACAAAATGGGGATTGAAGTGCGATATGTTGCGTTCCCGCGTCAGGGTCTTGGGTCTGCCGGTGACCAGCAGTTGCAGGCGGTCTGGTGCTCCAAGGACAAAAAAGACGCGATGGACAAAATGACTGACGGCAAAACGGTCGAGGCGCCAAAATGCGCCAACCCGGTCGCCAAGCAGTTCGCGATGGGGCAGTCCATCGGTGTTAATGGCACGCCTGCCATTGTTTTGGCAGACGGTCAGGTAATTCCTGGCTATCAGCCAGCTGCACAGGTTGGCAAGCTGGCACTCAGTGTTAAATAATCCTGCGTCGTCAAGGTAAGCCTTTGACGATCATGGCAGGGCAGCTCAACTGCCCGGCTATTAATAGAGAACCGTGGCAATCCACGGTTGTTTTCCACGGCCGACCTTGAGTCGGCCGTTTTATGGGGAGTTCAGCGTGAATCCGGTCAAAGTAGGTATCTGTGGGCTCGGGACCGTCGGTGGCGGCACCTTCAACGTACTAAAGCGTAACGCCGAGGAGATTGCCCGCCGTGCCGGGCGTGGTATCCAGGTTGCGCAAATTGCAATGCGTACGCCAAACCCTCAGTGCGACATTACCGGTACCCCCATTACCAACGATGTATTCGCTGTTGCGACCAACCCTGAAATCGACATCGTCATCGAGCTGATTGGTGGTTACACCATCGCCCGTGAACTGGTGCTCAAGGCCATTGAAAATGGCAAGCACGTGGTCACTGCCAACAAGGCACTGATTGCCGTTCACGGTAACGAAATCTTCGCCAAGGCCCAGGAAAAGGGCGTGATTGTCGCGTTCGAAGCCGCCGTTGCTGGCGGTATCCCGGTGATCAAGGCCATCCGTGAAGGCCTGTCGGCCAACCGCATCAATTGGGTTGCGGGCATCATCAACGGTACCGGTAACTTCATCCTCACCGAGATGCGCGAAAAAGGCCGCACGTTCGAAGACGTACTGGCTGAAGCGCAAGCGCTGGGTTATGCCGAAGCAGACCCGACGTTCGACGTTGAAGGGATTGATGCGGCACACAAACTGACGATTCTGGCGTCCATTGCTTTCGGTATCCCGCTGCAATTCGACAAGGCCTACACCGAAGGCATTACCAAGCTGACAACTGCTGATGTGAATTACGCAGAAGCCCTGGGCTACCGCATCAAGCATCTGGGCGTTGCGCGCAGCACGGCCAACGGTATCGAGCTGCGGGTTCACCCGACGCTGATCCCGGCAGATCGCTTGATCGCCAACGTCAATGGCGTGATGAACGCTGTGATGGTCAATGGTGACGCTGCAGGTTCGACCCTGTTCTACGGCGCAGGCGCTGGCATGGAGCCTACGGCTTCGTCAGTGGTTGCCGATCTGGTGGACGTGGTTCGTGCCATGACCAGCGACCCTGAAAACCGCGTACCGCACCTGGCCTTCCAGCCGGACTTGTTGTCCGATCACCCGATCCTGCCGATCGAAGCATGCGAAAGCGCCTACTATTTGCGCATCCAGGCCAAAGATCACCCGGGCGTACTGGCTCAAGTGGCCAGTATCTTGTCCGAGCGTGGCATCAACATCGAATCGATCATGCAGAAAGAAGTCGAAGAGCACGACGGTCTGGTGCCAATGATCCTGTTGACCCATCGGGTTATCGAACAGCACATCAACGATGCCATCGCTGCGCTTGAAGCGTTGCAGGGCGTAGTGGGCCCGGTGATCCGTATCCGCGTTGAACATCTAAATTAATTGATAGCGCCAAGTGGCAAGCTACAAGCCGCTTGGTGCTCAAACCGAAGGTTTGAAAACATGCGCTATATCAGCACCCGTGGCCAGGCACCGGCCCTGAATTTTGAAGATGTGTTGCTGGCCGGTCTGGCCAGTGATGGCGGTTTGTATGTGCCGGAAAACCTGCCGCGTTTTACCCAGGAAGAAATCGCCTCATGGGCAGGTTTGCCGTACCACGAGTTGGCCTTTCGGGTGATGCGCCCGTTCGTGACCGGCAGCATCCCGGACGCGGACTTCAAAAAGATTCTCGAAGAAACCTACGGCGCGTTTTCCCACGCAGCTGTAGCGCCACTGCGTCAGCTCAATGGCAACGAATGGGTGCTTGAACTGTTCCACGGTCCGACCCTGGCGTTCAAGGATTTCGCCCTGCAACTGCTCGGCCGCCTGCTTGACTATGTGCTGGAAAAACGTGGCGAGCGCGTGGTCATTGTCGGTGCTACCTCCGGCGATACCGGCTCGGCTGCGATTGAAGGCTGCAAGCACTGCGACAACGTCGATATTTTCATCCTGCACCCCAACAACCGGGTGTCGGAAGTTCAGCGTCGCCAGATGACCACGCTGTTCGGTGACAACATCCATAACATCGCCATCGAAGGCAACTTCGATGACTGCCAGGAAATGGTCAAGGCCAGCTTCGCCGACCAGGGCTTCCTCAAGGGCACACGCCTGGTGGCCGTGAACTCGATCAACTGGGCGCGGATCATGGCCCAGATCGTTTACTACTTCCACGCCTCCCTGCAACTGGGCGGACCGCACCGTTCAGTGTCGTTCTCGGTGCCTACCGGCAACTTTGGCGATATTTTTGCGGGTTATCTGGCGCGCAACATGGGCTTGCCGATCAACCAGTTGATCGTCGCCACCAACCGCAACGACATCCTGCACCGCTTCATGAGCGGCAACCAGTACGCCAAGGACACCCTGCACGCGACCCTGTCGCCGTCGATGGACATCATGGTTTCCTCGAACTTCGAGCGTCTGCTGTTCGATCTTCACGGTCGCAATGGCGCGGCAGTTGCCGGTCTGATGGATACCTTCAAGCAAACCGGCAACTTCAGTGTGGATGAAGACCGCTGGACCGAAGCGCGTCGCCTGTTTGATTCGCTGGCGGTTGATGATGAGCAGACCTGCGAAACCATCGCCCAGGTATTTGCCGAAAGCGGCGAAGTGCTGGATCCGCATACGGCTATCGGTGTACGGGCGGCCCGCGAATGCCGTCGCAGCCTGGATATCCCGATGGTGATCCTGGGCACGGCACACCCGGTGAAGTTTCCTGATGCGGTTGAAAAAGCCGGTATCGGAAAAGCTCTGGAGCTGCCGTCTCATCTTTCTGATTTGTTTGAGCGAGAAGAGCGCTATACCGTCTTGGCCAATGACCTGAAAGCTGTACAAGCCTTTGTCAGCCAGCATGGCAATCGCGGTAAGGCCCTCTAAAGGCATTTGTCTTACGCGTTGAAAAGCCCGTCATCTGACGGGCTTTTTTGTTTCTGCATGGCAGACTTGATCAGTTTTCGCCCCTGTATTCGGGCGGGTACCCGGTCAAGGATGCTGTCATGTTATCTATTCACCAGGCATTTGAATCATGGGTGTGCAAAGGGCTCGCCATGGTTTTTTTGATCTTTATGTCGTCGGCTGTTTGTGCCCGGGGATTGCCCTTCGGGCTTGCTGCAAGCTTTGTTGAATCCAGGCCGCTGCGGCTGGATATCACAGAGCGGCAGTGGCTGGCCGATCATGGAAAACTGCGTGTAGGTATCGCCATCGGCGACTACGAACCCGTAGAAATCACCAGTGACCGCAATCACTATCAAGGTCTGACCGCTGACTACCTGAGCATCGTTCGCGACAGGCTGGGCGTGCCTGTTGAAGTGCTGGGCTACAGAACGCGGGATCAGGCCGTGGCTGAGTTGCTGGCCGGGAACATCGATGTTTTGACCAGCGCCGGTGGTTTTGAGAGGGGAATCGAGGGCATTGTTTTTTCGACTCAATACATGGCTGATCAGCCCGTTCTTGTCGGTCGCGCAGGCCACTTCGAGCCTGTTAAAAGCTGGGCCGGCAAGAAAATCGGCTTTGTAGACGGGTACGCGGATACCCAAGCCGCCCATGGGTTTTACCCTGACAGTGAAATCGTCATCACGCCCAGTCTGAGCAGTGCTGTGGAGGCGCTGACTGAAGGGGATATTGATGTGTTCATTGCCAACGAACTCATCGTGCAGTCATTCAAGAGCTTCCGGCCCTATGCCGGGCTGCGCATTATGGGGGACAGTGCCTTGCCTGCCGGGGGCCTTGCATTTGCCACCCGTCTTTCTGACTCCAGGCTCATGACCTTGATCAACAGGGCGTTGGGAAGTATTGATGACGCCACGTCGCGCATGATCCTTTCGCGCTGGACGACCGGGCTTGAAGGCAGCATTGCGCAGCAACACATCAATCTGCTGCCCGGCGAGCGGGAGTGGATCAAGCGTCACCCTGTCGTGACCCTGGCGACCCAGCAATTTCCGTTGTACGCCTTCAGGAACGGGGATGGTCGCTGGTCAGGGCTGAGCGTGGATATTCTGGCGCGCATATCTCGAATGACCGGGTTGCAGTTTGTGTACAAGGAGACGTTTTCAACGGCGCAAACCCTGGACATGCTGAAAGCCGGCGAGGCGCAGATGAACTCAAGCCTCTCCCGAAGTCGTGAGCGCAAGGCCTTTTTGAACTTCACCCATTCTTACGGTGGAGCACCCTGGGTTTTTGTGGTGCGGGTCAATGATTCCCGTCTGGGGTCATTGGACCAGCTAGCCGGCAAGGTTCTTGTGCTCCCGGCCAGGCACGCTCTTGAAGACCTGATTCGACGTGAATACCCCGCAATTACCCTGCGTCTGGTCGATACCTACGCCCAGGCGCGGCATGCGGTGGCCAAGGGGGAGGCGGATGCGACGATCCAGAGTGAAACCCAGGCGCACCTGCACCCGCCGGGTCGTCTCAAGGTAGGGCGCAGTGTGGACGGGCAATGGTCTGCCGCCAGCTTTTCGGTGCCAGTCCAATACCCTGAGCTGTTCAGCATCATGAACAAGACGCTGGAGGCCATACCCATGGTCGAGATCCGCGCGCTGAGAGCCAAATGGTTGGGAGGTGTCGGCAAGCCGTTGGTTATCGAGAGCGGCTTGTATCATTCAGTCTGGTCGTACGGGGCGATAGCGGTTCTGGTTGCCATTGGGCTCATGTTGCTCTCATACAACCGGTTTCTGCGAAGGCAACTGCGTACCGGGCGCCAGTTTGAACGGGCCCTGAAGGAGCGGCTGGCACTCAATCGCCGCTTCCTGGATGGCATCCCTAGTCCGATTTTCGTGGTTGGCCTTGAGGGCGAGCTGATCACGTGTAACCAAAGCTATGAAGAGCGTTTATCGGTCCGGCTGGAGCGGATTTGCGGGCTAAAGGTTACGGAAGCCAACTTGTTCTCCG
>JBILYW010000199.1:0-6425 GCA_044377555.1 Pseudomonas sp. | reverse complement strand
TCAGCAGCAATTACAGCCACGCGGCCCGCGATATCAATGCCAGCGGCCTCAATCTGGTAGCGCAACTGATTGCCCGCGACCCGCAAGATGCACGGCGCGTGAGCCTGAGCTGCAACCCCGACATCACCCTCGATTTATTGCCCATGATCGCCAAGCGCCGAGCCGCGGGCGAAACCATTCTGATGCTGGGCCACGTGCACAGTGACTTGCCCTATATGCCCGGCGACTCAGAACTCAATGCCGACGACTTTGACTACCTGATCGACGACGATGAGCGCACCACGCTGTTTTCTACCCCCAACATGCCCGTGACCCTGCAAGACCACTTCATCGGCGTGCACGCCAGCACCCTGATACGCGATGGCGGCACATTGCAGATTGGTATCGGCTCTATGGGGGATGCCCTGAGTGCTGCCTTGCTCGCGCGTCATGGCGACAACGAGGGCTATCGCTCCTTGCTCGACGCAATCGATATCACGCCCTGGCGCACGCTGATTGAGCAGCAGGGCGGGGTCGAACCATTCGCCCGGGGCTTGTACGGTTGCAGCGAAATGTTTGTACACGGGCTGATGGTGCTGGCGGATGCCGGGATTGTGCGACGCAAGGTCTACCCCGATGCCGAGCGGCAAGCGCAGGCCAATGCGGGCACCCTGGACGAAAGCCTGCACAGCGACGGCGTGAGCATCCACGGCGGCTTCATTCTCGGCCCGCAGAGCTTTTACCAGCGGCTACGGGAACTGCCTCACAGCAAGCGCGCCGAATTCAACATGACCGCCATCAGCTACATCAACGAACTGTTCGGCCAGGAGACGCTCAAGCGCCTGCAGCGGCGCGATGCCCGCTTCGTGAACAGTGCCTTCACCGCCACCTTGCTCGGCGCTGCCGTAGCCGATCAGCTGCAAGACGGACGAGTGCTCAGCGGTGTCGGCGGGCAATACAACTTCGTCGCCCAGGGCCACGCGCTGCATGACGCACGCTCAGTGATCATCCTGCGCAGCTGGCGTGAGTCGGGCGGTGATGTGAGTTCCAACATCGTCTGGGAATACGGCCATTGCACCATCCCTCGGCATTTGCGCGACATCGTGATCACTGAATACGGCATCGCCGATTTACGCGGCAAAACCGACCGCAACGTGATCGAAGCGCTGCTCAATATCAGCGACTCGCGCTTCCAGAGCGAACTGATCGCCCAGGCGCAACAAGTCGGCAAACTGCCCAAGGACTTTTGCCTTGATCCACGGTTTGCCGACAACAACCCGGAACGCTTGCAGGGGATTGCCGCGAAGCACCCGCACTTGTTCCCGGAGTACCCGCTGGGCAGCGATTTCAGCGCGCAGGAACAGGACCTGCTACGAGCGTTGAACTGGCTCAAGAGCAAATTCAAGCTCACGCAGATTTACCAGCTGGGCAAGGCCACGCTGGACGCGCCCTCGCCGCAGGCATTCCCTGAACACCTCACGCGCATGCAGCTGGCCAAGCCTGACGGGCTGCGCGAAGAGCTGTATCAGCGCTTGCTGCTGGCGGGGTTGCAAGCAACCAAACGCTGAATGTAGCCGCTGAGGAGCGAAGCGAGGATGCGATGGGCAACGCAGCGGCCCCGGCTTTTGAAGGCAAGGTCCTGCGGCACTTATCGCAGCCTGCGGCAGCGGCTACATAGCGGGCTTACTCGATAAAGGTCACTTTACCGCCTGCCAGGGATTTGACCCGGGCCAGGGATTCTACGCGGTAGCCCTGTGCGTCCAGCTCGGCCCGGCCGCCCTGGAACGACTTCTCGATCACGATGCCCAGACCGGCAACGGTAGCGCCGGCTTGTTTGATGATCGAAATCAGCGCCTGGGACGCCTTGCCGTTGGCCAGGAAGTCGTCGATCACCAACACGCGGTCAGTGCTTTGCAGGTGACGCGGGGAAATCGCAACGGTGCTTTCAGTCTGCTTGGTGAACGAATACACCGTGGCCGACAGCAAGTTTTCAGTCAGGGTCAGGGACTGGTGCTTACGCGCGAAAATCACAGGTACACCCAAGTTCAAGCCAGTCATCACGGCAGGGGCAATACCCGACGCTTCGATGGTGACGATCTTGGTAATGCCCGAATCCTTGAACAAACGCGCAAACTCGTCGCCAATTTCTTTCATCAGCGCTGGGTCGATCTGGTGGTTCAAAAAGGCATCAACCTTCAAAACCTGATCGGAAAGCACGATGCCTTCTTCGCGAATTTTCTTGTGCAGTGCTTCCAACGTAACGTCCTCAAATAGCGCTTATGCGCTGAAGGTAGAGTAAAAAATAGTCGATTCTAGCGTTTTAACATCGCGCGTATATCGGCCAATGCCGTATTTCCGCGAACCGCCTTCACTTCGGTGGGGGTATCGTCGTTGCCTTCCCAGGCCAGATCGTCCGGTGGCAACTCATCGAGGAAGCGACTCGGCGCACAATCGATGATCTCGCCGTACTGCTTGCGCTTGGCGGCGAAGGTAAAGGCCAGCGTCTGACGGGCACGGGTAATGCCTACGTAGGCAAGACGCCGTTCTTCTTCAATGGTATCCGCCTCGATGCTGGAGCGGTGCGGCAGGATTTCTTCTTCCATGCCCATGATGAATACATAGGGAAATTCCAGCCCCTTGGAGGCGTGCAAGGTCATCATCTGCACGCCTTCAGCACCGTCTTCCTCTTCTTGCTGACGCTCAAGCATGTCACGCAAGACCAGCTTGCCGATGGCTTCCTCGATGGTCATGGCCCCGTCTTCGTCTTTTTCGAGGGTGTTTTTCAACGCCTCGACCAGGAACCAGACGTTGGACATGCGGTAGTCCGCCGCTTTTTCGCTGGAGCTGTTGGTGCGCAGCCAGTTCTCGTAGTCGATGTCCATGATCATGCTGCGCAGCGCCGCAATCGGGTCTTCACCCGAGCATTGTTGCCGCACGCGGTCCATGAAGCGCTTGAAGCGCGCCAGACGATCGGTGAAACGAGCGTCCAGATGTTCACCCAAACCGATTTCATCGGTGGCGGCATACATCGAGATTTTGCGCTCGGTGGCGTAGTTACCGAGCTTCTCCAGCGTGGTGGAACCGATTTCGCGACGCGGGACGTTAATCACCCGCAAGAACGCGTTGTCGTCGTCCGGGTTCACAATCAGGCGAAAGTAGGCCATCAAGTCTTTAACTTCCTGACGCCCGAAGAAGCTGTTGCCGCCCGACAAACGGTAGGGAATCTGATGGTGCTGCAGCTTCAACTCGATCAGTTTGGCCTGGTAGTTACCGCGATACAGGATCGCAAAGTCGCTATAGGGCCGGTCGGTGCGCAGGTGCAGGGTAAGAATTTCGACGGCCACGCGCTCGGCTTCGGCGTCTTCGTTGCGACAGCGAATGACCCGGACTTCGTCGCCGTGGCCCATTTCGCTCCACAGTTGCTTCTCGAATTCGTGGGGGTTGTTCGAAATCAGCACGTTGGCGCAGCGCAAAATGCGGCTGGTGGAGCGATAGTTTTGCTCCAGCATCACCACTTTCAGGGACGGATAATCGTCCTTGAGCAGCATCAGGTTTTCCGGGCGGGCACCACGCCAGGCGTAGATCGACTGGTCGTCATCACCTACCACGGTGAACTGGTTGCGCGTGCCAATCAGGTATTTGACCAGCAAATACTGGCTGGCGTTGGTGTCCTGATATTCGTCCACCAGCAGGTAACGCACTTTGTTCTGCCACTTTTCACGGATGTCGGCGTGCTCTTCGAACAGCTTCACCGGCAGCAGGATCAGGTCGTCAAAGTCCACCGCGTTGTAGGCCTTGAGCGTGCGCTGATAGGCGGTGTAGACAATGGCCGCCGTCTGCTCTTTAGGGCTGCGCGCGTTTTCCAGCGCTTGCGGCGGCAGGACCAGGTCGTTTTTCCACGAGCCGATCATGTTCTTGATCTCGTCGACCCCGTCGTCGCCCGAGTATTCCTTTTGCATGATGTCGGTCATCAGCGCTTTGACATCGGCCTCGTCAAAGATCGAGAACCCTGGCTTGTAGCCCAGCCGCGCATGCTCCTTGCGGATGATGTTCAGCCCCAGGTTGTGGAACGTGCACACCGTCAAGCCGCGACCTTCACCCTTTTTGAGCAAAGTGCCGACCCGCTCTTTCATCTCGCGAGCAGCCTTATTGGTAAAGGTCATGGCGACGATGTACTGGGCACGGATGCCGCAGTTCTGGATCAAGTGCGCGATTTTGCGGGTAATCACGCTGGTTTTGCCCGAGCCCGCGCCGGCGAGCACCAAAAGAGGACCGCCGACGTAGCTCACGGCTTCTTGCTGCCGGGGATTGAGTCGGGACATGGCGAGATTAGGGGTCGTTTATAAAAAGGGCGGGCATTTTAACAGGATGAGCAGATATTGCTGCCTCTGTGCGACGGTGTGACACGCACATCATCTAAATTTGCCGCTTTTGTCAGTTTCGCGCAGGATGCCAAGCGTATTGGCGGCTACCGTAAGGTTTATGCTGCAAATAAGTACTTGATAACCAATATCATTTGCCGTTGGTTGTCGGCACGGCATAATGCCCATCGCCTGATATTTTGCAGAGTCTAGGGAGCTAGCTTGTCTACGCCTGTCGAACCCTTGCGTTTGCTGCTACTGGCCGAAGAGCCATCTTGGGCAGCGTTATTGCGCGAGTGTCTGAGGCCTATGGGAAGCACGGCCGTCATCATTTGCGCGCCAAGCTGGGAGTCTGTCAGCCATCTGTTCGAGAACGATCGAAATGCGCTGCTCCTGACCACCCCGGCTCTGCAGCCTTCAGCGGGCCGCTGTCGCTTGCCCACTGTTTTGTTGCTCGACACTGAGCCTGCAGCGGCGCCCCAAGGTGTCAGCGACTGGCTGGTCAGCAGCACCCTGACAACCGACGTGCTGCGTCGCTGCCTGCGGCATGTACGCGAACGCGGCGTGCTGGAACACACGTTGCTGCGCCTGGCCGAAGAAGACCCGCTGACCGGCATCGCCAACCGCCAGGGCTTCCAGACCCTGCTGGCCGTACGCCTGGCCGAAAGTGACGGCCGCGGCATCGCCCTCGGGCACCTGGACCTGGACAACTTTCGACACGCCAACGACGCGTTGGGCCATCAGGCCGGCGACCGTTTGATCCTGCAAGTGGTGGCGCGTCTCAAAAGCCAGCTTGAAGCCGGCGACCAGCTGGCCCGGCTGGGCAGCGATGAGTTCGCCCTCCTGATCAACACCCATCGCGCCCCGGAGCGGGCCGAATGGATGGCCGAGCGCATAACCGAGGTCATGGCAGAGCCCTACTGGGTCGATGGCGAAAGCCTGCTGATCGGCTGCAGCCTGGGCATCGCCCATGCACGGGCCAGCGCCGGGGCCGACCCGTTGATGTGGCACGCGCATATCGCCATGCAACAGGCCAAAAGCACCCAGGGCTGCACCTTTCATGTGTTTAACGAACGCATCAATCGCAATGCCCGCAGCCTGGCCGACCTCGAAAGCGAGCTGCGCAGGGCCCTGCGTCGTGACGAACTGGAACTGCATTACCAGCCGCGCCTGGATCTGGGCACGGGCCAGATAGTCGGGCTCGAGGCGCTGGTTCGCTGGCGTCACCCCGAGCGCGGCTTGCTCGCACCCAGCGAGTTCGTGCCGCTGGCCGAGCAAAGCGGGCTGATCGTGCCACTGGGTTACTGGGTCATCTCCCGGGCCCTGCGCGATATGCAGGCGCTGCGCGAACGCGGGCTGGAGCCGTTGCATATGGCGGTCAACCTGTCTTTCCGCCAGTTCCAGGACAGTCAGTTGCTCTCGACCCTCAGCCGCCTGATTACCGAACGGGGGGTTGAGGCGCAGTGGCTGGAGTTCGAACTGACCGAAACGGCCGTCATGCGACGCAGCGATCTGGTCAAGCAAACCATGGATGCCCTGGGCCGACTCGGGGTGCGCTTTTCGCTGGATGACTTCGGCACCGGCTTTTCATCGTTTGTGCACCTCAACAGCCTGCCGATTGCGCTGCTCAAGATCGATAAAAGCTTCGTGGGGGGCATGGAAAGCCGCGAAGAAAATCGCAAGCTGGTCCACGCCATGATCAACCTGGCTCACAACCTCAAACTGGAAGTGGTCGCCGAGGGCGTCGAAACCCCCGAGCAGCTTGCTCTTTTGAGGGCATTTGGCTGCGACCAGGTGCAGGGCTACTTAATCAGCAAACCGCTGCCGCTGGCAGAGCTGGTGGAGTATTTGACCTTTGGCGCCCAACAAAAGGTGATGCCGCAGGCAATCTAGGCCTGCGGCTACAGGTCGTGCGTCACGCCGCCTCTAGCGCCGCCGTTTTCGCCGCCTTGCGTTCCCGTTTGAGCATGCGCCGCACTTTCCATTCGAATGCCAGAGTCAGGCTGATCGCCGCACAGGCCAGCCCCACCGCCAGCCCCCACCAGACACCGGACGGGCCCCAGCCAAAGGTAAAGGCCAGCATCC
>JBILYW010000198.1:0-6441 GCA_044377555.1 Pseudomonas sp. | reverse complement strand
TTGTCAGCGGCCGGGTTAGGGTTGGCATAGCCGACATAGTCGCTGACCTGAGCGATCACTTCAGGCTTGAGCAAGTAGTTGATGAACGTGTGGGCTTCCTTGACGTTACTGGAGTCCTTGGGGATCGCCAGCATGTCAAACCACAGTGCGCCGCCTTCCTTGGGCACGATATAGGCGATGTTGACGCCTTTTTTGGCCTCTTCGGCGCGCGCTTTTGCCTGGAACACATCACCGGAGAAGCCAATCGCAACACAGATGTTGCCGTTGGCCAGGTCGGAAATGTACTTGGAAGAATGGAAGTAGGTGACGTAAGGACGCACCGACATCAGTGTCGCTTCAGCTTTTTTGTAATCTTTAGGGTTGGTGCTGTTGGCATCCAGGCCCAGATAGTTGAGCACGGTCGGCAGCATTTCATCGGCCGAGTCCAGGAAGGCCACGCCGCACGATTGCAGCTTCTTCATGTTCTCGGGTTTGAACACCACGTCCCAGGAATCGATGGTATCGACGCCCAGTACTTCTTTGACCTTGTCGACGTTGTAGCCGATGCCGTTGGTGCCCCACAGATACGGTACGGCATATTGGTTGCCCGGATCGTTTGCCTGAAGGCGCTTGAGCAAGGCAGGGTCGAGGTTGGAATAATTTGGCAACTGCGACAGGTCGAGCTTCTGGAACGCGCCCGCCTTGATCTGCTTGCCCAGGAAGTGGTTAGACGGAACGACCACGTCATAACCGGTACGTCCGGCCAGCAGCTTGCCTTCCAGGGTTTCGTTGGAATCGAAGACGTCGTACACCGGCTTGATGCCGGTGGCTTTCTCGAAATCAGCCAGCGTGTTCGGCGCGATGTAGTCCGACCAGTTATAAATGTGCACGGCAGGTGCCGCTTGTACGCTGACGGCAAGCGTCAAACCAGCTCCGACCAGCAGGGTCTTGCGAAACAAAGATATAGACACGTGGTGGTCCTCTAAATAGTTGGGCCTGAGTGGCCCGCGTCACACACCAGCCTGAACTGGCAAAGACAAAACCGGCGCGCAACTTACCCTCGATAAACCGACACGGCAAAGTTTTCCGCAATTTATTGCACGATTGCCGGATTCTGTAGCCGTTGCCGCAGGCTGCGATAAGGCCTGAAGGGCCTTCGAGCGACCAAAAACAGTGGGCGCTTCGGTCTCAATCGCAGCCTGCAGCAGCGGCTACAGCGTTTTGCTTACTTACCGGACTTGATCTTGGTCCAGCTGCGCGTCAGCAAACGCAAGGTGGTTGGTGGCAAATCGCTGATGGCGTACAGCTTGGCTTTCACTTCATCCGACGGGTAAATGCTCGGGTCGCCAGAGATGTCTTTATTCACGAGCGGCGTTGCAGCCTTGTTACCGTTCGGGAAACGCACGCTGTTAGTGATTTCAGCCATCACCTCTGGCTGCATCAGGTAGTTCATCCATGCGTAAGCGGCGTCAACGTTCTCGGCATCCTTGGGAATGGCGACCATGTCATAGAAGCTGCCAGCGCCTTCTTTCGGAATGGCGTACTTGAGCTTGACCTTGTCACCCGCTTCTTTGGCGCGAGTAATGGACTGTTCGATGTCACCCGAGTAACCCACGGCCACGCAGATGTTGCCGTTGGCCAGGTCCGAGATGTACTTGGACGAGTGGAAGTAGCCCACCGAAGGACGAATTTTCAGGAACAGTGCTTCGGCTTCGGCCAGTTGTTTCTTGTCTTGCGAGTTGGTCGGGTAGCCCAGGTAATGCAGCGCTGCCGGGATCATCTCGGTTGGCGAGTCGAGGAAGCTTATACCGCAGCTCTTGAGCTTGGCCGCGTTCTCCGGCTTGAACAGCACGTCCCAGGAATCGATGGTGTCGACACCCAGTGCGGCTTTGACTTTTTCAGGGTTGTAGCCGATGCCGATGGTGCCCCACATATAAGGGAACGCATGTTTGTTGCCTGGGTCGCTGGCATCGCCCACGGCTTTGAGCAGGGCAGGGTCGAGGTTTTTCCAGTTGGGCAGCTTGGACTTGTCCAGCTCCTGGTAAACCTGGGCCTTGATCTGCTTGGCCAGGAAATTGTTGGATGGCACGACGATGTCGTAGCCGGACTTGCCCGCCAGCAGCTTGGCCTCAAGGGTCTCGTTGCTGTCGAACACGTCGTAGACCACCTTGATACCGGTTTGGTCTTCGAACTTTTTAACGGTGTCAGGTGCGATGTAATCGGACCAGTTGTAGATGTGCAGAACCTTGTCCGCCGCTTGAGCTGCCCCAGCCATCATGCCCATCAAGGAGAGGGCGAGAAGGGTCTTGCCAGCTTTTTTAAAACCTGATGCCTTCATCTGTAATGCTCCAATTGTTCTTTTAAACCACCGATTCAGCGACCTGATCTCAAGGTGACTAAAGCCGGCGGCTAGTCTGGCAAGATCCGGGGCAGGCTTTCAAGGGAAGAGCCTTGATTCTTAAGGCTCTGAGCGCAATTGCCTACTTTCAAACCGCAGTTGTCTTGCGCCCAAAGCCTAGCAGTTAACCTCGCAATACTTCCAAGGTCAGATCCAGGCACTTACGGGCCTTGGTCACCAGCTCGTCGATCTCGTCTTTGCTGATCACCAGAGGTGGCGAAATGATCATGGTGTCGCCTACGGCGCGCATGATCAGGCCGTTATCAAAGCAGAACTGTCGGCAGATCATGCCTGCGCCACGGCCTTCGTAACGTTTGCGCGTGGCTTTGTCCTGCACCAGTTCAATGGCGCCCAACATGCCCACACCGCGCACTTCGCCCACCAACGGGTGATCGTTCAGTTCACGTAGACGCTTTTGCAAATACGGTGCCGTTTCGGCGTGAACCTTCTCGATAATTTTTTCTTCGCGCAGGATGCGGATGTTTTCCAGTGCCACTGCTGCTGCTACCGGGTGACCCGAATAGGTGAAGCCGTGGTTGAAATCGCCGCCTTCATTAAGCACCGCAACCACTTCGTCGCGCACGATCAGGCCACCCATCGGGATATAACCCGAGGTCAGGCCCTTGGCGATGGTCATCATGTCCGGCTTGAGGTCGTAAAAATCGCTACCGAACCACTCACCGGTACGACCAAAGCCACAGATCACTTCGTCGGCGACAAACAGGATGTCGTACTTGGCCAGGATCTCCTTGATGCGCGGCCAGTAGGTGGCAGGTGGAACGATCACACCGCCCGCGCCCTGAATCGGCTCGGCAATAAAAGCACCGACATTGTCGACGCCGATTTCCAGAATGCGTTCTTCCAGCTGGTTGGCAGCATGGATGCCGAACTCTTCCGGGGACATGTCGCCACCTTCACCGAACCAGTACGGCTGGGCGATGTGGGTGATGCCCGGGATCGGCAAGTCGCCCTGTTCGTGCATATAAGTCATGCCGCCCAGGCTGGCGCCGGCCACGGTGGAACCGTGGTAGCCGTTCTTGCGGCTGATGATGACTTTCTTGTCGGGCTGGCCCTTGATCGCCCAGTAGTGGCGAACCATGCGCAGCATGGTGTCGTTGCCTTCAGAGCCGGAACCGGTGAAGAACACGTGGTTCATGCCTTCAGGGGCGATCTCGGCGATGGCTTTGGACAGTTCAAGAACCGGCGGGTGAGCGGTCATGAAAAACAGGTTGTAGTACGGCAGTTCGCGCATTTGCTTGCTGGCGGCATCGGCCAGCTCGTCACGTCCGTAGCCGATGGCAACACACCAGAGGCCGGCCATGCCGTCGAGAATTTTGTGGCCTTCGCTGTCCCACAGGTACACGCCTTTGGCGTGGGTAATAATGCGTGGGCCGACTTCTTTCAACTGTTTGAAGTCACTGAACGGTGCCAGGTGGTGATCATTGCTCAGTTGTTGCCATTCGAGGGTTTGCGGGTTCTTGCTAGTCATACAACTCTCCTTGATTCAGTAGAGGAGAGGCTGCGCATCCCAGGCGCAGCCCCCCGGCGTGTCAGACGGCGAACAGCAGGAATTCCCGCTCCCAGGAACTGATGACGCGCTTGAAGTTTTCATGCTCGGCACGTTTGACTGCCACGTAGCCCGCGATGAACTTGGTACCCAGGTATTTCTCAACGGTCTTGCTGCTTTCCATCCGTGCCAGTGCTTCTTCGAGGGTCAGGGGCAGGCGCAAGTTGCGACGCTCATAACCACGACCCACCACTGGCGCACTCGGGTTGATACCTTCAACCATGCCGATGTAGCCACACAGCAAGCTGGCGGCAATCGCCAGATACGGGTTGGCATCGGCACCCGGCAAACGGTTTTCAACACGGCGATTTTGCGGGCCGGCATCCGGCACACGCAGCCCCACGGTGCGGTTTTCTTCACCCCATTCCACGTTTACCGGTGCCGAGGTATCCGGCAGGAAGCGGCGGAACGAGTTCACGTTCGGTGCAAACAGCGGCAGCAGCTCAGGAATGAACTTCTGCAAACCGCCGATGTGATTGAGGAACAGTTGGCTCATGGTCCCGTCTTCATTGGAGAAGACGTTTTTGCCGGTTTCGATATCAATGATGCTCTGGTGCAAGTGCATGGCGCTGCCAGGCTCGCCGGTCATGGGTTTGGCCATGAAGGTGGCGGCTACATCGTGCTTGAGCGCGGCTTCGCGCATGGTGCGCTTGAACACCAGGATCTGGTCGGCCAGCGACAGTGCGTCACCGTGACGGAAGTTGATTTCCATCTGCGCCGTGCCGTCTTCATGGATCAGCGTGTCCAGATCCAGCTCTTGCAGTTCGCACCAGTCGTAGACGTCTTCGAACAAAGGGTCGAATTCGTTGGCTGCTTCTATAGAGAAGGACTGACGGCCGGTTTCCGGGCGACCGGAGCGACCAATCGGCGGCTGCAACGGGTAGTCCGGGTCGTCACTGCGCTTGGTCAGGTAAAACTCCATTTCTGGCGCCACAATCGGCTGCCAGCCGCGATCGGCATAAAGTTTGAGTACCTTTTTAAGCACGTTGCGCGGCGACAACTCAATCGGGTTGCCCTGCTTGTCATAGGTGTCGTGAATCACCTGAGCGGTCGGCTCAATGGCCCACGGCACCACAAATACTGCGTTCTGGTCGGGACGGCAGATCATGTCGATGTCTGCCGGATCGAGAAGCTCGTAATAGATGTCGTCTTCGACATAGTCGCCCGTTACGGTTTGCAGCAATACGCTCTCGGGCAGGCGCATGCCTTTTTCGGCAATGAACTTGTTGGTCGGCGAAATCTTCCCGCGAGTAATCCCGGTGAGGTCGGCGATCATGCATTCGACTTCTGTGATCTTGTGGTCTTTCAACCAATCGGTGAGCTGGTCGAGGTTGTTACTCATAAATGCCTCTGGGCTGAGTGTCCTGACTTGAATAAGTCAGGCGTTTACTGACGCATCCGCGTCGCGTTGTGTCGCGCGCCGTCTACAGGCATCTCCAAATGCCTGAAAGATGGCGAGATAGATCGGGTTAGAGCTTACCTGCCATTCTGGGTGCCACTGAACCGCTAAAGCAAAAGCCTTGCCGCCCTCCACTGAAACCGCTTCAACCAGACCGTCCGGGGCAACCGCTTCAACCCGCAGGCCAGGCGCTAGACGCTGGATGCCCTGGGTGTGAATCGAGTTGACCGAAAACTCCGGCGGCAAGCCCAGGCCGGCCAGTACACCACCGGGCTGCACGTGCATCCCGTGGCTCGGCGCGTATTGCACTTCAACCGGGGCGCTGGGGTCTTCGCGGTGCTCGATATAGCCATCGACTTCGTGCAGTTTCTGGTGAAGTGAGCCACCCAGGGCTACATTCAACTCCTGAAAGCCGCGGCAAATGCCGAGCACGGGTACACCGGCCGCCAGTGCGGCGCGAATCAGGGGCAGAGTGGCGCGATCACGGTCTGGGTCATGCAGCGTGCCAGGCACGCTGGCAGGGCCGTGATACAAATGAGGTTCGATATTGGAAGGCGACCCGGTAAAAAGCAGGCCGTCCAGACTGTCCAGAATATCGTTCGGATCTATCAGTTCCGCCATTGACGGAAGGATCAGAGGCAAGCCTTTGGCGGCCACCGCGACTGCTCGCACGTACTTATCGCCAGTGACGTGATAAGGATGCAAACCGATCTGCTTGGTGCAGGCGGTGACGCCGATTAACGGCAGGCGTGACATGTAACACCCCGGTATTATTGCTGTTATGGGTTTGAATCGAGCTTAGCCTTGTTCATTTTTTTACACAACACCCCCGTAAAAAATACAACACGGCCCGCTCAAGCCTGCGGGCGGCAAGGCTTCAAAAAGGTAAAAGACGCCCTAAAAAGCGTCAAAAATGGCCTTTACGCGCTTTTTGAGGGCAAAAAAGAGGCTGCTTGACTTCGGTATGCCGTTCGGGTTGACTGAAACCCGTAGCGCTCAATGATTGATATTTTTAACAACAAAGGTGTTGCATCATGTCGGTACCCCCGCGTGCCGTTCAGCTTAACGAAGCGAACGCGTTCCTTAAGGAACATCCTG
>JBILYW010000007.1:0-17984 GCA_044377555.1 Pseudomonas sp. | reverse complement strand
GATATTTGCTTGACACATGTCCATTACGAGGGAATAATGCGCGCCATTGGCTACATAGCTCAGTTGGTTAGAGCATAGCATTCATAATGCTGGGGTCCGGGGTTCAAGTCCCTGTGTAGCCACCAAACACCGGTTTCACTACATCGCAAGATGAAAATGAAACCAACAAGAAGCCCGCCTAGTGCGGGCTTTCTTGTGTCTGGGGTATTCGTTTTTCGCGCCATGCTCCCGCACAGCCAGCCCGGGTATCGGACACGGGCTTATTCTTGCCTGACGATATCGACCGATATCTCCACCGCCGGCATCGCCCCTCTGTTTTCTAGCCAGTGCGTGGTGTGCCTGTCCTCGGGCCAGCCGACACCCGGGCCATAGTCCGTAGCGACGCCATTCCGATGGTCGGTTATCACACCGTGCAGAATGTAGACGGTGCCAGGCCTGTCTATATGGTTGTGAACCGGCCCAAAAACGCCTCCCGGCTCAATCGTCACCAGACGCATGCGAAGCTGGCGCCCTGCCATTCCTTCGATCTCGGGGCCCAGGTCAATGGCGGCAAGCAGTTTGACCGTCACGCCTTTCGTTTCAGGTGCTACCTGTTCGTTGCTCATCGCGCCCACCTCTTTGTAAAGACAACGCCTTACTGAAAGTAGACACCCTAAAAGGCGTGACGAGTGGCGAGGCGACAAAGGGTTGTTCATCACAAGGATGGGCAGATTGGGATTGCAAACATCCGCAACGCCCACAAACAAAAAACCCCCGAAGCCGTGAGGCATCAGGGGTTTTGGTGTTG
Source organism: Pseudomonas sp. (assembly GCA_044377555.1). GTDB lineage: Bacteria > Pseudomonadota > Gammaproteobacteria > Pseudomonadales > Pseudomonadaceae > Aquipseudomonas. The sequence goes on along the minus strand of JBILYW010000007.1, from coordinate 17,197 downwards.
TGGTGCCCAGAGACGGAATCGAACCGCCGACACGGGGATTTTCAATCCCCTGCTCTACCGACTGAGCTATCTGGGCAAGGGTGCAATTAAACGTGTTTTACGGTCGGGGCGTCAATAAACAAATAAAAAAAGATCAATAAATACCTGCGCTTACGATTATCCATTATTTGAGAAAGCGCCCCCGCCAGCCGAGCATCAAGCCTCAGGCAGGATTTTGCCGGGGTTCATCAAACCGAACGGATCGAGTGCCTGCTTGACCAGACGCATGACACCGAGTGCGGCCCCATGCTCCTGTGACATGTACTTTATCTTTCCCGAACCGATGCCATGCTCACCGGTACACGTGCCCTCCAGGGCAATGGCGCGCTCTACCACACGCTCATTGAGCGCTTCGGCTTCAGCCATTTCTGCCTCGTTATCCGGGTCGACCACCAACCCCAAGTGGAAGTTTCCGTCCCCCACATGCCCGACCATACCGACAAAAAAAGACACCCGGGCCACATCTTCAGCGGTTTCGGCAATGCATTGAGTCAGCGCCGAAATAGGTACACAGACGTCGGTACTCCAGATCCGCGCATTCGGGCGCATGGACTGCATCGCATAGTGAACATTGTGCCGGGCACGCCACAGCGCATTACGCGCATCTGCATCGGCGGCCGCCTGAAAACCCAGTGCCGCGTTGCTTTCGACAATTTCCCGGGTTAATTCGACCTGCTCGGCCACGCTCGCCGGGGAGCCGGCGAATTCGAAAAACAGCGTCGGCGTCTCGGCCAGCCCCATCTGCGAGAAGCGGTTGACGGCCTGCACCGTGCGCGCATCGAGCAATTCGACCCGTGACACCGGGATGCCGTATTGAATGATGGACACCACCGAGCTGACCGCCGCGGCAATCGTCGGGAAGGTGCAGACTGCCGCGCAGGTGGTTTCCGGAATGCCGTAAAGGCGCAGCGTGACTTCGGTGATGATCCCCAGGGTGCCTTCCGAGCCGACGAACAAACGAGTCAGGTCGTAGCCTGCGGCCGACTTTCGCGCGCGGCCGCCGGTCTTGATCACCTGACCATCGGCGAGTACCACGGTGAGGTTCAATACGTTCTCGCGCATGGTCCCGTAGCGCACCGCATTGGTACCTGAAGCGCGGGTAGCCGCCATGCCGCCCAAGGTGCTTTCACCCCCGGGATCGACCGGAAAGAACAAACCCGTGGTACGCAGTTCGGCATTGAGTTGCATCCGGGTGACGCCCGCCTCTACCGTGACATCCAGATCATCGGGACGCACGGCAATGACTCGCTGCATGCGGCTCAGGTCGATACAGACCCCGCCCCGAGTGGCACCCACATGCCCTTCCAGTGAAGTCCCGCCGCCAAAGGCAATGATCGGCACCCGCTGCGCTGCGCAGAGTTTTACGATGGCCGCGACCTCGGCAGTGGACCCGGCGTAACACACCGCATCCGGCGGTAAAGACGGGTGGTATGACTCACCGCGCCCGTGTTGCTCGCACTCGGCACGGCTGGTGCTTAATCGCTCACCGAGAAGCTCGTGCAAGGCATCGAGCAAGGTGGGCATGGAGGAAGACTGAAGCGCTTGGGTAGAGGCCATAAAAACGTCCATATTGTTTTTGGGGGGACGAATCTAAGGTACAACAACTAGTATACAAGTTTAAAGCTGCCGTTCCGTTATCATGGCGATCCCACAGCCTTGAGCCATGGCTCGGCGAAGAAAACCTGCGTAGACCCGATGAGCAAACCCGTAGAGAAATCCCTCGCCGTGCGCCTGGCCGACAACATCCGTGAAGCCATCGTCTCGGCACGGCTGGATTTGGGCGAAGCGCTTTCCGAAGAGAGCTTGGCAGCCGCCTTTGAAGTTAGCCGCACGCCGGTGCGCGAGGCGCTGGCTCTGCTGCAAACCGAAGGGCTGGTGAACGTGGTGGCCAAGTCCGGCAGCTACGTGTTCAGCCCGACCGAAGACGATATTGTCGAGTTGTGCGAGCACCGAGTGACACTCGAAGTGGAGGCCTCGCGCCGTGCTTTTGAGCGCAACCCTGAAGCCACGCTGCAGGCTATGCGTGATGCGCTGACGCAGATGATCAGTGCGCTGGAGCTGGATGACCGACTGAGCTATGGCTCCGCCGACACTGAGTTTCATTTGAGTTTTTTCAAGCACAGCGCCAACCGTTATCTGGTGGATGCCTACGAACGAAATCTGGGCCGTGTCGCGGCGTTGCGCACGCACCTTGCCCGACGCGCCCGGCATGAGCCGGACCGTTCGTTCAATGATCACCGGCGAATGATCGAGCTGGCCGAGACGGGCAAATATGGCGCTCTGGCGACGCTGCTCAGCCGCCATATTCTGCGAACCCGCGAGAGCTACATCACGACCCTGCGTGAGCGCCAGGAGCTGCAGGGGCAGAACAGTGACCGGGTGGAGAAAATGCGACGCAAGTTGCGCTTGTAGCGAGCGGTCAGGCCCGCATATGTAGGTGCAGACGCCAGTTACTCGAATGCCGCTGCCCTTCAACCAACTTCAGCACCAGACCAAAAATGGCTTGCCGCAAGGTAAGCCATTTTTTATACCCGCCGGAAAAAAAAAGCTTGTTGGCCGCCAGCAGCCTTTTAAGAATCGTCTGATTATCGCTCCTCCCCCTCCTCGTTAACCTGAGCACGCTCCTGACCGACCTAGCGAGAAAGGGTTGGACTTGAGCTTTATCTAACTATCGGGATTCATAAAATGAAACGCACTGCTCTGTTCGTCGCACTGTCGGTTTTGCCAGCACTCTCTTTCGCTGCCAGCCAAAACACCATCACGTTCAAGGGTCAGGTTTCTGACCAGACTTGCCAGGTTTCAATCAACGGCAACTCCGGCAGCCCAATTGTTGTTCTACCTACTGTTGCGGCGAATGATCTGGCAACTGCTGGCCAATTCGCCGGCGAAACACCATTCACTATTGCTGTTACCGGCTGCACCGCGCCGACTGTTGGCGACCTGAACATCAAAACCACGTTCCTTGGCGCTGACGTTAACGCTGGCGGCAACATGGGCAACACTGGCACTGCACAAAACGTTGCCATCCAATTGCTGGATGCTGCCGGCGGTACTCCTATCTCTCTGAGCGGGATGACCTCCGTTTCCGGTCTGGTCCTGAAGAAAGACGAAACTGCAGCCAGCCATGACTTCGCAGCTCGCTACATCAGCACTGGCGCTGCGACTGCCGGTACCGTGTCTGCTTCTGCTCAGTACGCGCTCGACTACCTGTAAGCATCACGCTCTGACCTGCCGTACTCGCCTCTCGCGAGGCGGCGGGTCCGCACCACAAGCCCCCTCATCGATACCCAGCCTTTCGGAAGGAGTTGGCCATGGCCTGCCTGAAACGCTTATCCCTGTCTGTCAGTTTTTTGATGATTACCTCTTTCGCCAGCAACGCGCTGGCCAGTGTCGTCATCAGTGGCACTCGGGTGATCTATCCCGCCCAAGCTCGCGAAAAAGTCCTGCAACTTGCCAGCCACGATGCTTACCCCAACCTGATGCAAATCTGGGTGGACAAAGGCAACCCGGCTTCTACGCCGCAAACCGCTGATGCCCCCTTTATCGCCAGCCCGCAGATTTTTCGGATGAACCCCAAAGCCGGACAAGTCGTACGCCTCGTGTACACCGGCACTGACCAACCTCAAGACCGCGAGTCTGTGTTCTATATCAACTTTATGCAGATGCCTGCGCTCAAGAGCAGTGACATGGATGCCAACAAGCTGATGCTCACTGTCAGCAGCCGAATGAAGGTCTTTTATCGCCCTGAAGGCATCGTCGGCAACCCCGAAGACATCGCTAAATCAATGACCTTCAAGCTGCAGGGCACAGGCGCAAACTTGAGTGTGCTCGCTGAAAATAACAGCGGATATCACGCCGTTGTGCGTGAAGCCAATCTGCTGATCGGTGGCAAACCCGTCGGCCTGATCAAGGCCGCCATGCTCGCACCCTACTCCGCCCAAACATGGCCAGTGTCAAACACCGGTCCTCGCGCCAGCAGCGGCACAGACCAGATGCGTCTGACGCTGGTTAACGACTTTGGGGCAGATGTCACCTCCGACATTCCACTTCAGTGACCTTCGGGAATAAGAACATGACCGTTGCTCACGTCACTCGCTGTCGGCTCTTGCCGAGTGCACCTTATAGCCTGCTGGTTTCAGCTTCGATCCTGTTAGTGGGTCTGGCCGCCAGCACTGCGCGGGCCGAGTCCGAAACAGGGAGTGGCGAATACCAGTTCGACGACAACATGATGTTTGGCGGCGGTTCGCTGTCGCGCTTTAACAAAGTCAACGCCATTGATCCGGGCAGCTACACCGTTGACTTGTTCATCAATAATCGTTTTGTTGAGCGCATACCCGTGCAGTTTGTGGAAGACGCCAAGGGCGATGTTCAGCCTTGCTTGCCCCGCGTGCTGCTCGAAGAAGCCGGTGTATTGAACACTGCCATTACCGACTCTCCAGACCAGGAATGCCAGCTGCTGAGCAATACTGTGCCTGGTGCCAGCAGCTATTTTGATTTCTCCCAGTTGCGTCTCGATGTCAGCATGCCGCAAAGCCTTATGTCGCGCGAACCTCGAGGTTTTGTATCCACACAAAGCCTGGATGCCGGAAACACTATCGGTTTTATCAACTACAGCGCCAACCAGTACCACGTCAGCCGTAGCGGGACGAACGCCAAAGATACCGACTCCAGTTACCTGTCACTCAACAGCGGGCTGAACATGGGGCTTTGGCGTCTGCGCCAGCAGGCGTCCCTGCGCTACGACTCGCAAAATGGCAGCGACTGGAACGCCACGCGCACTTACGTGCAGCGCGCATTGCCGAGCCTGCGCAGCGAGCTGACAGCCGGTGAAGGCTACACATCGGGCCGGTTCTTCTCCGGCATAGGTTTTCGTGGGGTGCAAATTGCGTCCGATGACCGCATGTTGCCGGAGTCGGTGCGTGGTTATGCTCCGACCGTACGCGGCATCGCCAAGACCAACGCCAAGGTCACTGTGCGCCAGAACGGCAGTGATATCTATGAAACTACTGTGGCACCGGGACCGTTTGAAATCAGCGATCTCTACGCAACCAACTACAACGGCGACCTTGAAGTCTCTATTCAGGAAGCTGACGGTAGCATCAGCCGATTCACTGTGCCGTTCTCGGCCGTGCCTGAATCGCTACGCCCGGGCACTTCACGCTACAGCGCAGCTATCGGTAAAACCAGCGACGTAGGTGACAACGATGCATTCGGTGAAATCACCTATCAACGCGGCCTCACCAATAGCGTCACCACCAACAGCGGCTTACGGGTAGCCGATGGCTACCAAGCTCTGGTGCTCGGCGGTGTGTATGCCAACTGGCTGGGCGCCTTTGGCCTGGACACCACTTACTCCCGGGCCGACATGCCGCATGAGGGCGTAGTGGATGGCTGGATGGCGCGCTTGTCTTATAGCCGCACGTTCGCGCCGACCAACACGACCTTGTCGATTGCCGGCTATCGCTATTCCACCGCAGGCTACCGCGACCTGGGCGACGTACTGGGTGTGCGTGAGTCGCTGCGTTCCGGGGAAAACTGGGAGTCTTCCAGCTACCTGCAACGCTCGCGCTTTGAGGTTTCAGTCAACCAAAGCCTGCAATCCCTCGGTTCGGTTTATGTCTCGGGGTCGACCCAGGACTATCGCAATGGCCGTGAACGCGACACTCAGTTGCAAATGGGCTACTCCAATACCTTGAGCAACTCAGTCAGTTTCAACCTGTCGGTTTCGCGCCAATCCACCGGCACCTATCAGCAAGTCCGCCAAGGCGGATATGACGGTCGCCCTGACGAGAATGTCAGCGGTGGCAGCTGGAACGGCTCCACACCTGGCACGACAGAAACGGTCTCGTTACTCTCCGTGTCGTTCCCTTTGGGCAGTCCATCGAAGAGCAACACGCCAACCCTCAGCAGCTCCGTCAGTCATAGCGCCAACTTCGGCAACGTGTATCAGACCTCATTGTCGGGTACCGCAGATGCCGAGCAAACACTGAGCTATGGCGTGGATATTTCCCGCGATGCTCAACAAAAACAGAACACCTGGAGCGGGAACCTGCAAAAACGCCTGCCAAAAACCAGTCTTGGCATGAGTGCGTCCAAGGGCGAGGACTACTGGCAGACCTCCGGCAGCGCCCGAGGCGCAGTCGCCATTCACAGCGGCGGCGTAACGCTTGGGCCCTATCTGGGAGATACCTTTGCCCTGGTTGAAGCCAAAGGCGCCAGCGGGGCAAAAATCATGAACGGCCAAGGCACTACGATTGATAACGCTGGTTTCGCACTGGTGCCTTCGCTGACGCCGTACCGCTACAACACCGTGGCAATCAACCCGGAAGGCATGAACCAGAAAACCGAACTCGATGATGGCCAGCGTCGCGTCGCGCCCTATGCCGGTGCAACCGTCAAGATCAAGTTCAAAACCCGAAACGGTAACGCACTGCTGATCAAGGCACTGCTGGCCAACAACCAGAGCATCCCCATGGGGGCTGATGTGCTGGACGAAAATGCCAACATCATTGGCATGGTCGGCCAAGGCAGCCAGGCGTATCTGCGCAGCGAAAAACTAAAAGGCATGTTGACGCTGCGTTGGGGTGATCGCCCGGACGAACAGTGCTCGCTCGCTTATGACGTGACAGACCGGGAGCTGGACCAGCCCTTGTTGCGCGTCACCAGCCAGTGCAATGCGCCCTAATCATCGAGCCGGCCCTCTTCATGCCGGCCTTAAATCGAGGCTTCTTATGTCGACCTTACGACCACGCTTGAATCAGTTACTGCTGCTGATACTCACCCTGACGGCACTGCCGGCGGTGCAAGCCAACTGCAAACGTATTTATAACGGCAACCCGGTACTCGATGGATACACGGCACAAATCACCTTCGGCCGGATCAACCTGACCAGCACCTATCTGCAACCGGTCGGTACGGCCCTGGGCACGACGATCACCGACAGCGCTGCCGCCACTGGGCTCAACAGTGAAACCGTTCTGTGGGAGTGTGACCTCGCCGATAAGGATGAACTTTATGAACTGTTTGCCACTAACGGTGATGACCGTGTCGGCGGTTACTGGGAAATCGGCAACGGCGCAGGCACATCGACCAATGATGGCCTGCCCGGCTACTACGCCACTTACTTCCCGTATGTCGGGCTCAAGCTGACCCACCTGAATTCAGGCAAGGTGTTCACCCGTTATTGGCAGCAAAGCAAAATCACCCAATACGACGTTGTAGGCAACAAGCTGCAGATCAAACCCAAACACCTGAGCATGGTGCAAGCTGAACTGGCGCGGGTCTCCAGCTTGCCGCCCAAAAGCGGTAGCGGCAGTAACTATTGCGGCAGCCAGGCGGCCGAGAGTGGTAGCGGTAATTACAGTTACACCTGTACCCAGCCCAATGGCTATATCCAGTTTCAAGGCCCGGGCTACAAATCCGACACTGTGGGCTCAGACTCCAACACCAACTATGTGTTTTGGGGTGCTAAAAACGGTGTGGGTTTTGGAATGCGCAGCGCAGCTTCCGTCAGTTATGCCGCGACCTGCGTTGCACGCAACGTGACGCCGCTGGTGACCTTTGCACCTGTCACCGCTCAAGAACTCAACAACGGCATGACCCGCGAAAGTGATTTCAGAATCGACCTTGAATGCAGTAATCAGGTGGTGTCAGGAATTGGCAGTAACCAAACTGCATTGGGTGTTCAAGCGTCTGCTGCGGCCTACTCCAAAGCTGCAGAGCTGGGGTTGCTCACGGGATCGCAAGGCGTCACGCACCTGGTTTCCAATGGCTACGGTACAGACCCGAGCATTGCGACCGGTGTCGGCATTGCACTCAGCAATAACGGCAAACCCATGAACTTTCTTGGCAGCGAGATGGCCGGCAGTGGCAACGCCGGGGGCTGGTACCCGGTTCAGGAAAGCGCGAACGCCAATGGCAGCTCCGCATCGGGCTATACCAACTATACAAAAACCCTCACGGCGACGCTCAAAGCCCTGCCTGGGCGCAAAGCGATACCGGGCACCGTGAATGCAACAGCCTATGTACTCGTCAAGGTGCAGTAATCATGATCACCAAGATGATGACAACTGCCTCGCACCTGCTACTGCTCAGCGTTGCAGTACTTATCACGCTTCCGGCACAGGCAGGCATCATGGCTTCAAGCACCCGGGTGATTTACGAAGAAGGGCAGAATGAACGCTCGCTGATGCTGGCCAACATCAATTCATATCCCGTAGTGGTGCAAACCTGGGTCAATGAGGGTGAAGACCAGCAAACGCCAGAAGACAGCACTTCGCCGCTGATCACTTTACCCGCGATATTTCGTATGCAAGCGGGTGCGGTACAAGGTTTGCGCATTGTGCATAACGGCGATGCCATGCCCTCGGATAGAGAGTCTGTGTTTTGGCTGAATCTCTATGAAATCGCGCCAAAAACCGCCAGTAACACAGCCGCGCAAACGTCTGTAGCACTGGCTATGAATACTCAGATGAAGATTTTTTATCGCCCGAAAAATCTGCCCTCTCTCCCCCAGGACATGGCCAAGAGCCTGTACTTCAAGCTGGAGAAACAAGGGAATCAATGGCAGCTTGTCTTGCGCAACCCCACGCCCTACCACGCCTCGTTGGCGTCCTTGATACTGGTCGATCAAGGTCGGGAAATGGCAATACCGCCCCTCCCGGAGATGATGGCACTACCACTGAGTGAAAAGCGTTATCCCCTTGCGCCCAACAGCCTGGTCAACCCAACAGGTCTTAAGGTGAACTTCACCTGGATCGATGATGGCGGACACTTTCAAACCATGACGACCCCGTTGCTCGCCCCCTAGCTGAACCTTACTCAGATCAGATTCATGCTGATGCAGAACGTGAGCAAGGCGTGGTCGTTTTCCACATCGAGTTTGCGCATCGCCGTGACCTTCTGAGAGCTCACGGTTTTTACACTCCGGTTCAACAAGTGGGCGATGTCCCTCACATTCATTCCTGAAGCAAAGTGTCTCAGCACCTCGAACTCCTTGACTGACAAACTGGCGATACGGGTCTGCACCGCATCAGAGCGCTCAATCACGCTGGCAGTGCCCTGCCCGACTTTGCTGTGCCATTTGGCGCCACTGGACAATGCGTCAAGCGCCAGCAGGATTTCATTTAAATCACCGCTCTTCAGAATGATCCCCCCCACGCCCAAGTCATACAGACGCGACAGAATCAAATTGTTGGTGAGCATGGTCAGCACGAGAATCTGTGCCTGCGGAAAATTTCGAATCAGGTACTCAATCAGTTTGACCCCGTCGCCATACGTCTCATCGCCCGGCATGTTGTAGTCGGTCACGACGATGTCCGGCTTGAGACGCTGCACCTGCTCGATCAGATCTGACGACGTCTGGGCCTGGCCCACCACTTCATAGCGCTCATTACGCTCGATCAGCTCGCATACACCCATCAGAACAATCGGGTGGTCATCCGCCAATATGACTTTAGTTTTTTGCACGGGCACATCCCTGTCAAAAGAGCGATCACGCGAAGAGACGCTCAATCGTTGGTGTAAGAGAAAAATTTCAGATTGCCGCTACTGCGCACCGAATACGTGCCAGCAGTGCTTCAATCTGAACCAGCAAAGATGCATCCAGTACATGACTCTCAAGCCGCTGCTCAAGTTCACCACAGCCGTTGGCCAGATCATGTGCCTGAACAACTGCCAGAGCCCCACGAATACAATGCAAACGAGCCTTAAGAGCATCAATATCATGGCTGATTAATGCTTCTGCCGCCGTACGGATATCCGTGCTCATGGTGTTGATAAATAGATCACGCATTCTGGCGCTGACTACAATCGGCTCTTGCGTGGGATCGTCTGCACAGCCCTGCCCTGTTTCTGACAGCACTTGCGCAACCCCGCACAGATCAACTTCACAAACTTCGACCAATTCAGTCCATATCTTTTGCAACGTCATGGGTTTGACCATTCGAGCGTTCATACCCACTGCAATGCAACGCTCGGCTTCCTCGCGCATCGCGTTGGCAGTCACGCCGATAATAGGGATCTGCATATCCTGCTGACGAATGGCATTGGCCAGTTCATAGCCGTTCATGATGGGCATATTGACGTCCGTCATCACCACATCAAATGCGTCGGCCGACCACAGGCTTAACGCCTCCTGACCGTGCGACGCCAGCACCACACGACAACCGAGCTCTTCAAGCTGCTCTTTGAGAATGGCCTGGTTGATCGGGTTGTCCTCAGCAACCAATACCCGTAACGCCAGCTTTTCACGTACAGCCGGCACTTTCCCGATATCGAGGGTAATTCGCCCTTGCTGAGCCAGCAGCACGGCGCGACCAATTCCCCGAACCATGTGCAGGCTTACTTTCCACCCTTCAAGCGTGTGCTCGGGTTGTCCCGCGCCAGAGATACCCAGCACCCGCGGCCCAGGCCACTGCAGTGGTGAACTGCGTCCTGGCAGCAGATCAACCAGCACAGATCCGGTTACCGCACTGATTGCCCCCGGCGACGCTACCAGCGCATGGGCGCCCCAACGATTGAGCCAGGCACAAACGGCTTCAGCCAACTCGTTGACGGGCGCACGAACATAAACCGGCGCAGGTCTCAGTTGCAGGTCGCTGGCGCCCGGCAATACTCCATCATGTATTGGCACACTTAGGATCAGGCTGAAACTGCTGCCCAGGCCGGGCTCACTGACAACCCTCAATTGCCCGCCCATCAGCTCGCTCAAGCGCTTGCAAATCGACAGTCCCAACCCAGTGCCGCCCGAAGCATGACCGTTAAAGACTTGATAAAACGGCTCAAACAACCGCTCCTGCTGAGGCTGAGAAATCCCCACTCCGGTGTCAGTGACTTGCCACTGCAAGGTCACCTTTTCCGCGTACCGGTCCAGTACTTTCAAGCGCATGGCCACGCGACCGTAATCGGTGAACTTGATCGCATTATTGAGCAGGTTATTAAGAATCTGCCGAAGTCGGGACGGGTCACCTTCCAACTGATCCGGCACATCCGCATCAACGCAGGCGTATATCTGCAGCCCCTTGCTTTCAGCGGCCGCCGCATAGGCGTCGACCACTTCTTCGACCATATCCAGCGGACAGAAACGCTCCGTCTCCAGTGCCATTTGCCCGGACTCAATCTTGGACACATCGAGAATGTCACTGATCAACTGCAACAAGATCGAAGACGAGCGCGAAATAGTGTTCAGGTAAATCCGCTGTCGATTGTCCAGATCCGTCAGTTCAAGCAGTTCCAGTGTGCCCAGAACGCCATACAACGGAGTGCGTATTTCGTGGCTCATTGTCGCCAGGAATGTGGTCTTGGCATGGCTGGACTCTTCGGCCTGATGCTTGGCCAGGGTCAAGGCAGCAGCATCCTCCTTGTGCCCGGTTACATCACTGAAGGCACAGACAATTACATCCTGCTCTTGATAACGCGTACTGCTGAAGCTGACGTGCAAGTAGCGCTCGCCCACCTCGACACAGGCCTCACCCATGTCGGCTTGTTGTTCGCGTATCAGCCGCGAGATGTACTGCGAATTACCCAGCCAGGCCTGTGCCCGCTTATTGGCCAGCAACATCTGATTGTCCGACTGGCGCACCACGCACAAACCGGTGGGCGCAGTGTCGATCACCGCCCGGCTGAACATCTCGCTTTCTATCACTCGCCTGTGCGCACGTTCAGCTGGCCGCACGACACGCAACCGGTACCAACGGTTGACAAGCCAACCCGCATATACCGAAAACACTGCGATGCCAAAAATGCTTAACAACGTCCATTTGGCATAGCGAAAAAAGCTCTCATAACTGATGCGGTACACGGCAGCCCAGTGCCCCCCTTCAGTGTTAGAGACTTTGACTTCCAGGCCGTGGGCATTGAAGTGCATGCCGTCGGGGCTGTTATTGGTACTGTTCGATCCCCCCAGCAGCACATCACCCGAGGGCGCAATCAGTGTGAGGTCATAAAAGGCGGGGGTGGCAATGCTCGACGGAATATTGGTCAGCCGCCGAATATTGATCAAGGCTCCTAACAACACTTCGCGGTCATCACCCCTGACCTGTAGAAACTTGAGCGGCAGGTTAATTTTGATAACGGCAAATACCGTAGGGCTGTCTTCGCTGACACTGTTGGTATTAACCCACTGCACCTGTCCCTCGGGGAAAGAGGCTTTACGCTCCTTGAACAGCAACGACAGTTGCTGACTGGTCTGCAAATACTCATCCATGCTTAAAATTGCCACGTGCCCACGGCGGGCGCCTATTGCCGGCACGGCCAAGGTGAACACCTGATTGGACGGTATAAGAAACAACTGCGGGGCGGGATACACCGAGCCCGACCAGAAACCGCTATAGAAGTTGGCCAGGTGCATGCCAAGCGAAAATGCCGATTGATTGGTAACACTTTCAGCGGACTCACCGCTTTGCGCCAGATTAAAAGGCGTCGAAAAGGAAAACTCCTTACCTTCGAAGATATTCATCCCGAGGCTATTGAACACCCGCTTGCTTTGTAACGGCGTGATGTTCTCGTCCAATACATCGGGAGCGTCCTTGAGCTCGCTATTAATATTGGTCAAGAACATGTGGTTTTCATTGAGGCTCTCGACCAACCGCGCGAAGTGATAGTCGACTTTTTCCACTTCAACTTCGACCAAACGCTGCAAAGCCCAAACACAGGTGCCTACTAACAGCACCGCGACGCCGATCAAAACCAGGACGCCACGGTTCAATCGCATGGAGCTCAAGGCGAGTTTGCCCAGTGAGGCGTTGTCAGAGGTCATGTTACTTCCTGTATTTCGCGGGAACAGCCTTGAACTCAGGCTCAAAGCTTAGACGAGCAAGGGGAGGACCATGAAAGTGGCTTCAATTGCTTTTGGCGTGAATAGGCCCGCGATGAGCTCACTACTGATCACGCATGCAGCCGCGGGTTACGAAGTGCCTCAATAAAGGCGCGGTGGCGAATCCTCATGTAACAAATCCCCGAAGCGGCCCGATGATACGGCACGAGAGATCAGAAAACCCTGCACACGGTCACAGTTGAGCTTACGCAGCAGCGCCAGCTCTTCCTGACTTTCAACCCCTTCTGCCACAACCTCCAAACCCAGTTGGCGTCCCAGTGCGACGATACTGGCCAACGCCGAGGCCAGGTTTTCGTTTTCAACACAGCCATGCACCAGTGCCCGATCAATCTTGAGCTCAGTGAACGGCGTGGATACCAGGTTGAAATACGAGCTGAAGCCCTGACCAAAGTCGTCCTGTGCCAGACCGAAGCCCTTCATGCGCAAGCGACACGCCCCCGCGTAATACTTGCTGATGTCTTGCGTGGTGGAGCATTCCATCAGTTCGAAACCCAGCTTGGCGGCTATACCTCCCTCGGCCCGTACGTAATCGTAGATCTCGTCGGCCAAATCATCGTCATCGAGCAAGTGCGTGGGCAGATTGATCGATACCGGTATGTCATATCCTTGACTGGCCCAATTGGCTTGGGCGGCAATGGTTTGCTTGATGAACAGCAACAGCAGTTCTTTCTCCAGCCCAAACTTGACCAGTGACGGCAGGAAATCGGCAGGCATCAACAACCCCAACTCAGGATGTTCCCAACGTGCCAACGCCTCCGCAGCGACAATCAGTCCATCGTGCAAGGACTTCTTGGGCTGGAACCAGGCCTGTAGAGCGCCGCTGCACATGGCTTCGAACAACGTTTCACGCGTAAGCGTCAAAGCCACGTTTGCGGGTGACTTGTCACTTTTTACAAGTTTGTCCAGATTGCACATCAAGGTTCGAACAGCCGCCGGGTTGACCGGTTTCGATAACTGCCCGATCACATCAACCCCCATGCTTTGCGCCACCAGACTGGCACTCACGATCATGCGCCGCGAGGCAGCGCTCATGATTGCCAAGGCCGGCTTGCATGGCAGAGCCGATAACCGCTGTATCAGTTGCACACCGTCCATGCCCGGCATGAGCAAGTCGGTGAGTACCAGATCAAAGGGCTGTTTTTGCAGCCAATCAAACGCTTCTTTGCCATCCCTGGCCGCTTCGACACGAATATTGCCCAGATCGTGAAACAAGTTGAGCAGGTATTGATGTTGGAAAGGATGGTCCTCGACGATCAGAACGCTATAGGACATTAGACTCTCTCTGTTTGCTCAAGGCAGATGAACAGGGCACTAAGGCCAAAGGGTTTAACCAGGCACTCGTCCATGCCCGCCGCCAGACACCTGGTGCGCTCTTCTTGCTGGGCATTGGCCGTAGCGCCAATGATGGTCACCTGGTTATCAAAATTTCGCAGCTGAGTAGCCAGCTCATACCCATTCATGCGCGGCATGTTCACGTCAGTCAGCACCCTGTCGAAGGTCCCGTGCCTCCACAGCTCCAGCGCCTCCAGACCATCGGATGCCATCACTACCGTACAACCCAGCTCTTCAAGCTGTTCCTTGAGAATCAACTGGCTGATGGCGTTGTCTTCGGCGACCAGAACATGCAGCCCCAGCGGTTTATAAACGCTGGCACCGGGTTCAACCGGTCGGGCGAAGGGGTTGAGCCCTTGGGCCTGACTGACGGCGCGACGCAGGTCGTGCAAGTCACTCAATTTGACGTGCCAGTGCGTCCCATCGCGCTCGCCCGGGGTAAAACACGCATTGGCGCACGCAACTACCACCGGGCCGGACCATTGCACCTCAGGACTGCATTCATGACCACCGGGATACAGCTCGACCAGCACCGCAGTGCTGTCATGAATATCCATCCCGGGACGCAACACTTGCGCCCTGGCGCCCCAGCGACGCAGCCAGCCGCAAATGTTTTCGGCCAGTGTCGGCATGGATGACCGTACAAATACTTTTTCAGGTAACAGCTCAACTGCGTCCTCGGGCTTCGGAGCCCGGCTCTGCTCCAGAGGCAGCCCGAGAGTAAAGCTGCTGCCCAGGCCCGGCTCACTGACGACACTCATACTGCCGCTCATCAAGTACATCAGGCGCTGGCAAATCGACAGGCCCAGGCCCGTGCCGGTCATGACGTTTGTCCGGGAGCCGGCCTGGTAAAAAGGGTCGAACAAAAAGGGTTGATCTTCCTGAGCGACCCCCTGTCCGGTGTCAGTCACTTGCCACAACACCGTGACCCGCTCATCGCTGCGGCTATCAACGGTCACTCGCACCACAATCTGACCGTTCTGCGTAAACTTGACGGCATTACTCAGCAAGTTATTCAAAATCTGACGAATCCTTGGTCCATCGCCGATCAATTGCTCCGGCAACTGCGGGTCGATGTGCGCGTAGAGCTGCAAACCCTTGCTTTGTGCCGCCGCCGAATAGCCGTTAACCACTTCCTGGATCAAATCCAGAGGCGCAAACTCGCTCACCTCCAGTGCCAGTTGACCCGCCTCGATCTTCGAGACATCCAGCACATCACAGATCAGTTGCAGCAACGTTGAAGAAGAACTTTGAATGGCCCGCACATATTCTTTCTGACGCGGGTTCAACTGCGTGCGCGCTAACAGCTCAAGGGTGCCCAAGGCGCCATACAACGGTGTACGAATCTCGTGGCTCATGGTTGCAAGAAACTGGGTTTTGGCGTCATTGGCCTTGTCCGCCACACGCTTGGCCTGCTCCAGGGCGATCTCGACCCCTTTGTGCGCGCTGATGTCACTAAAAGCACATAGCAACACGTCCTCGCCTTTATAGCGTGTGGCTACAAATCTGATATGCAGGTGGCGACCAGCAACCGAGAACTCATCGAAACGGTTTCTTTCGCTGCTGTCATACGCTCGATCAATCCAGTCATGGCATAGCTGATCACGCTCACGCCCATAACCCAGCCACTGCTGGGCCAGCGTATTTTCCAGGACCACCGCGCCAGTAGCCCGCCGTAGCACACACAGCGCAACGGGTGCCGTTTGAATAACTGTACGGCTAAAGGCTTCGCTTTCGATCAGTGCCTGTTTTCGATTTATCGCGGGGTTGATCAGTTGGTGTTCGATACGTTGCACCAGCAACCCCAACCCCAACGCACTGCCAAAACCAATCAAAAGAGCGATAAACAAAGGTTCGCGCAGGGACATCAACAAATGCCCGAACTCCATCGAGTACACCACTTGCAGGTCCGCATAACCCAGCTGGTTACGCATGATCAGGTAGTCGGGCCACAGCCCGTCACCCGTAAAGCCAAATTGACGATCACCGGGAAAGCTTTGCAGGGCTTGCTTCAGACCAGGGTTCAAGGCACTGGCAAAAATCTCTTCGCCCTGTGCATTAATCACCACAAAGTCACCTGCGTGCTTGCGGTCCATGGCCGTCGAAATTTCGGCGCCCTCGATTTCCAGCCCCAGCCACCCGGAATGAGGATCACGCTGATCGAGCAAGGTGAACAGGTACAAAACCGGGCTGTCAGCAATGACGAGGTTAGGCGTAGCGTTAAACCAGTATTCGCCCTTAACGGGTATCTGCGTACTTTCCAGCTCTTTTAGCTGGCGCAATACATTCTGGTCGACTGGTATGGGCTGCAGCGTGTTCCGGGTCAGGCGCACTGCCTGTGAATCAGGCCCCGCCTTGACGTACAGCAAATTGATGTTCTCTTCGCGCAGATGCTCAAGTTCCCGACGGGTCTGCCACAGGCTCCAGGCGTGCGTCCCTTCGCCCAGTGTCAATTCAACCTCATCTGCCAGCTCCATAGGCGCCGCTGTAGAAGCAGGGCTGTTACGCACCGCTGCCAGGCTGAGGTTTTTGAGGAGCATTTCATGGCCGGTGAAAAAGCGCTGGGCTTCGAGTATCGCCCCGCTCATATAACCCCTGCGCTGGGAGATCTCCCGGTCAAAACTGGAGTTGACATAAACATACAGCCCGCCGAACAACGACAGTAGCAAGGCAACAAAAAACGAACGCAGCAAAGTGCGCGCTGCGATTGAGGTCGAGAACGAGGCATCCAGGGGACGGAAAAACTGTTTTAGCTTCATACTGCCAGCCTATTGAGCTGGCAGTTTTTGAAACATCAGACAAACCTTAAAAAAACGGTTCAGCTGTGCGCACGCTTGATTGAACCTGAAGTTTAAGCCGGGCGAACAGCGCTCAAATCCAGACGCCCGTCTTTCAACGGCGGGCACCAGTAATAGCCGCCGCTCAAAGGCCGGCTAAAACTGTAGAGCCCGTCAACAATCCCGTCTTCCATGCCGCTCATGCGGCGCAACT
>JBILYW010000197.1:0-6447 GCA_044377555.1 Pseudomonas sp. | reverse complement strand
GAGGCCGAGCGTTCACGCCTTGAAACCGAGTCGCACCTGGGGCACGACCGCACGATGCTCGCCACGCTAGGCGAAGAGCTGCTCATGCTTGAGCCCGAGCAGGAGCTGACGAGCGCTGCCGCCGAAGAAGCCGCGGCTGCGCTGGAAGTGTCCGAGCACACCATGCACGGCTGGCAGGAACAGTGGGACAGTTTCAACCAGCGCTCGGCCGAGCCGCAGCGTCAGTCCGAGGTCTTGCAAGCCCGTATCCAGCAGCTGGAAACCAGCATGGAACGCGTTGCCGAGCGTCAGCGCCGTCTGGCTGAAGAGCGCGCGTTGTTGGCGGCAGACCCGGAAGATGCGGCGATTCTGGAGCTGAGCGAGCAGTTGGCGACCAGCGAATTGACACAAGAAGAGCTGCAAGCCAGCGAAGAACAATTGGTCGAGCGACTGGAGCAGGTGCGGCATGACTTGCAGCAGGCGACCCAGAACCAGCAGCAGGCCCAAGGTGAGTTGCAGCGGCTTAACGGTCGCCTGGCCTCGCTTGAGGCCCTGCAGCAAGCTGCGCTCGACCCCGGCACCGGTGCGGGCGAGTGGCTGCGTGAGCAGCAGTTGGCCGAACAGCCACGTCTGGCCGAAGGGCTGCGGGTTGAGGCGGGCTGGGAGCTGGCGGTCGAGACCGTGCTGGGTGCGGACCTGCAGGCGGTGCTGGTTGATGATTTTTCCCGCCTGGATCTGGCCGGTTTTGCCCAGGGTGATTTGCGCCTGTTCAGTGCCGGGTCCCAGGCTGGTCGCCTGTCGGGCAGCCTGCTTGACAAGGTCGAGGCCGATTTCGATCTGGCGCCGTGGTTGGGGCAGGTCAAACCGGTGGAAACCCTTGAGCAGGCGCTGGCCCTGCGCGGGCAGCTGGTCGACGGCCAAAGCCTGATCAGCCGTGATGGTTATTGGGTCGGTCGCAATTTCTTGCGTGTGCGCCGTGCCAGCGAGGCCGAAAGCGGCGTGCTGGCGCGGGGGCAGGAAATCCAGCGTCTGGGGCTTGAGCGCGAAGAGCGCGAAGCCACACTCGCGACCCTCGAAGAACAACTGCAGCGCTTGCGTGAGCAACAGCTCGTACAGGAAGACTCGCGGGAGCAGGTTCGCCGTCGCTTGCAAGACGAGGCGCGGCAGCAGGGCGAGATCAAGGCCAGGTTGTCTGCCAGCAAAGCCAAGCTCGAGCAGTTGACCTTGCGTCGTCGCCGTCTGGACGAAGAGCTGGCCGAGTTGGGCGAGCAGCGGGCGCTGGAGCATGAACAGGTGGGCGAAGCACGCCTGCTGTTGCAGGATGCGCTGGATGCCATGGCCACCGATACCGAACAGCGCGAGCTGTTACTGGCTCAGCGCGACAGCCTGCGCGAGCGTCTGGACCGGGTGCGCCAGGACGCGCGTCAGCACAAGGATCACGCACACCAGCTGGCCGTGCGCCTGGGTTCGCTTAAAGCGCAGCACGATTCGACGCGACAGGCGCTGGAGCGACTTGAGTTGCAGTCCGAGCGGCTGGCTGAAAAGCGGGAGCAGCTCAATCTCAATCTGGAAGAGGGCGAAGCCCCTCTCGAAGAGCTGCGCCTGAAGCTGGAAGAGTTGCTCGACAAGCGCTTGAGCGTTGATGAGGAACTCAAGATTGCCCAGACCGCACTTGAAGATGCCGACCGTGAATTGCGGGACGCCGAAAAGCGCCGCAATCAGGCCGAGCAGCAATCGCAGCTGATTCGTGGCCAGCTGGAGCAGCAGCGCATGGAGTGGCAAGCGCTGACCGTGCGCCGCACCACGTTGCAGGACCAGTTGCTGGCCGATGGCTATGACTTGCACGGGGTGCTTGCCACCTTGAACTCCGAGGTCAATGAGCAGCAAGCGGAAGAAGAGCTGGAGCGTATAGCTGCGCGTATACAACGCCTGGGTGCGATCAACCTCGCAGCCATCGATGAGTATCAGCAGCAATCCGAACGCAAGCGCTATCTGGATGCTCAGGACGCCGATCTGGTCGAGGCGCTCGATACGCTGGAAAACGTTATTCGCAAAATCGATAAAGAGACCCGGAGTCGCTTTAAAGACACCTTTGATCAGATAAATGCCGGATTACAGGCACTTTTCCCAAAAGTTTTCGGTGGAGGCAGCGCTTACTTGGAACTGACGGGCGAAGATTTACTCGATACAGGGGTAACTATCATGGCGCGCCCGCCAGGCAAGAAGAACAGCACCATTCATTTGCTGTCTGGTGGTGAGAAAGCGCTGACTGCCCTGGCACTGGTTTTTGCCATTTTCAAACTCAACCCGGCGCCGTTCTGCATGCTCGACGAAGTCGATGCACCGCTTGATGACGCAAACGTAGGCCGCTATGCACGCTTGGTAAAAGAGATGTCACAGACGGTGCAGTTCATCTACATCACCCACAACAAGATCGCCATGGAAATGGCTGATCAGTTAATGGGCGTGACGATGCATGAGCCCGGTTGCTCGCGTCTGGTTGCGGTTGATGTTGAGGAGGCAATGGCAATGGTCGATGCTTGAGCTATAAGCATGTAGGAGGAGTTTTTTCTACTTGTAGGGGGAATCCTGAGTGTTTGACGGGCATGACTTGCAAGTCGAAGGCTATATGGGCCTAGCTCAATGCGACAGACGGTGTAAAGTTATCTTTGGTCGTGTTAATTTAACGTCTAATTTTTTTGTACGTGGGTAAAACGCCATTCAGAACATAGAGTTGGCGCCACGTTTTAAAGGGCTTTAGGCTCTTCTTCATAGAATCATTTTTTAGGGGCACGGGATTACATGGAAATCGGTCTGCGCGAGTGGCTGATAGTCATCGGCATAGTGGTCATAGCCGGTATTCTTTTTGATGGCTGGCGCCGCATGCGCGGTGGCAAGGGCAAGCTCAAGTTTCGCCTTGATCGAAGCTTTTCCGGCGCCCCTGACGACGAGAGCAGTCCGGAGCTTCTGGGGCCTTCGCGGGTTCTGGATACGCCACACCATAAAGAGCCGCAGCTGGATGAGCACGACCTGCCATCCGTCAGCATGCCGGCCCGGGATAAAGGCGCCAAGCGCAGCAAGCGTAGCGGCGAGCCTAGCCAGGGTGACCTGAACCTCAACCTTGATCTGGATGACGGCCCGAGCATCAGCGCCCGCGATGATGATTTCGCGCCTGAAGCCAAGCCGCGCGGGCGTTCAGCCCCAAGCGTGGCGGCAGTCGAGGTCAAGGAGCCGCAACCGCAGCAGGCCGCTGAAGAAGTGCTGGTGATCAGCGTGATCAGCCGTGACCCTGCAGGGTTCAAGGGCCCGGCGCTGTTGCAGAACATCCTGGAAAGCGGTTTGCGTTTTGGCGAGATGGATATTTTCCACCGTCACGAAAGCATGGCCGGCAACGGTGAAGTTCTGTTCTCCATGGCCAACGCGGTAAAGCCGGGCGTGTTCGATCTGGATGATATTGACCTGTTCAGCACCCCGGCCGTCAGCTTCTTCCTGGGTTTGCCGGGGCCGCGTCATCCCAAGCAGGCTTTCGACGTCATGGTTGCCGCTGCACGCAAGCTGTCCCAGGAGCTCAACGGTGAGCTCAAGGATGACCAGCGCAGTGTGCTGACAGCCCAGACCATTGAGCATTACCGTCAGCGCATCGTTGAATTCGAACGCCGCGCCCTGACTCAAAAACGCTGAACATGTGGGGGGCGGCTTGCCTGCTCCCGCGCACATGCAAAATGATTAACACAAGGAGCAGCCTCGGCTGCTCTTTTGCTTTGTGAGAGAACACCCCATGACCGCCGCAAATACCCGAATTCTAGAGCTGCGCGCTGAACTGGATCAGCATAACTACCGCTATCACGTACTCGACGAACCGAGCATTCCGGACGCCGAGTACGATCGCCTGTTTCACGAGTTGAAGGCGCTGGAAGCGGCGCACCCGGAGCTGGTGACTGCCGACTCGCCGACCCAGCGCGTGGGCAGCAAGGCGTTATCAGCCTTCACCCAGGTGCGTCACGAAGTGCCCATGCTGAGTCTGGGTAACGCGTTCGATGAGACTGATATGCGCGAGTTTGACCGTCGTGTCAGCGAAGGTCTGGATGTGCCCGCAGGTGATCTGTTTGGCGGCGGCGCCGAAGTGGAATACAGCTGTGAGCCCAAGCTTGACGGGCTGGCGGTCAGCCTGCTGTATCAGGACGGGAATCTGGTGCGCGGTGCGACCCGGGGTGATGGCACCACTGGTGAAGACATCAGTATCAACGTGCGCACCGTGCGCAATATCCCGCTCAAACTACATGGCAGCGGCTGGCCCACCGTGCTGGAAGTGCGCGGGGAGGTCTTTATGTCCAAGGCCGGCTTTGAGCGCCTCAATGAGACTCAGCTCGCCGCTGGCGCCAAGACCTTCGCCAATCCGCGTAACGCGGCGGCCGGCAGCTTGCGCCAGCTGGACTCGAAAATTACCGCCAGCCGCCCGCTGGAATTTTGCTGCTACGGTCTGGGGCAGGTATCCGAGGAGTTCTCCGATACCCATATCGGCAACCTCAAGCAGTTGCAGCAATGGGGCATGCCTATCAGTCACGAGCTGAAACTGGCCAGGGGTATTGCCGAGTGTCTGGACTACTACCGTGACATTGGCGAGCGCCGAGCATCGTTGCCATATGAAATCGACGGCGTAGTGTTCAAGGTCAACAGCCTGGCTTCGCAACGCGAGCTGGGCTTTCGGGCCCGTGAGCCGCGTTGGGCCATTGCCCATAAATTCCCGGCGATGGAAGAGCTGACCGAACTGCTGGATGTGGAGTTCCAGGTCGGACGCACCGGTGCGGTGACGCCTGTGGCACGCCTCAAGCCGGTCAAGGTAGCCGGTGTGACAGTGTCCAATGCGACGCTGCACAACATGGACGAAGTGGCGCGACTGGGACTGATGATTGGCGATACGGTGATTATTCGCCGTGCCGGCGATGTGATTCCCCAGGTCGTACAGGTGGTGCTGGAGCGCCGCCCTGAAGATGCCCGTGCGGTGCAGATCCCTGAAAGCTGCCCGGTGTGCGGTTCCCATGTCGAGCGCACGCAACTGATCAAGCGCAGCAAGGGCCGCGAAACCATCAGCGAAGGTGCGGTGTATCGCTGCGTTGGGCGGCTGGCCTGTGGTGCACAGCTTAAACAGGCAATTATTCATTTTGTCTCGCGCCGGGCGATGGATATTGAAGGTCTGGGCGAGAAAAGCGTCGAGCAGTTGGTCGATGAAGGTCTGGTGAGTTCCCCGGCCGACCTCTACACCCTGGCCTTTGAGCAGATTGTCGATCTGGAAGGTTTTGCCGAGCTGTCGAGCAACAACCTGCTGCAGGCCATTGCCGATAGCAAGCGCCCGACCCTGGCGCGTTTCATCTATGCACTGGGCATTCCCGATGTGGGCGAAGAAACCGCCAAGGTGCTGGCGCGTTCATTGGCCTCCCTTGAGCGCGTTCAGCGTGCCTTGCCGCAAGTGCTCACGTACTTGCCGGATGTTGGCCTGGAAGTGGCTCACGAGATTCACAGCTTCTTCAGCGATGCGCACAACCAGCAGGTGATCGCACAACTGCTCGAGCGCGGGCTCGAGTTGCAGGACCAGGGTGAACTGGGGGCCGAGTTCGCGGCCAGTACCACCTTGGGCGGGCTGATCGACAAACTGCAGATTCCCTCGGTGGGGCCGGGCGGTGCGCAGAAGCTGGCGGAAAAATTTGGCTCGCTGGAAGGTGTAATCAACGCAGACTGGCTCGATATGCGTCAGGCGTTGCCCGAGAAGCAGGCCAAGGCGGTGCGTGAATTTTTCGATAACTCTGAAAACGCCCGCATGGCGCTGGAAATCGAAGCGCAGCTGCGGGAGTTCGGCATGCACTGGCAGAGCGAGAAAAAGGCCGTAGCAGGCTTGCCGCTGGCTGGCCAGACCTGGGTGCTGACCGGTTCGCTGGAGTTGATGAGCCGCGACGTTGCCAAAGACAAGCTGGAGAGCCTGGGGGCCAAGGTTTCGGGTTCGGTCTCGGGCAAGACCCATTGCGTCGTGGCGGGCCCGGGTGCCGGCTCCAAGCTGGTCAAGGCCAATGAGCTGGGGCTCAAGGTGCTGGATGAAGAAGCTTTTGTGGCGTTTTTGAAAGAGCAGGGTATTTCAATCTAATAGCCTCTTGTGGGAGCGGGCTTGCTCGCGCTGCAGGCGCTGCGGTCTGTCAGGCAAACCGAGGCGATACCATCGCGAGCAAGCCCGCTTCCACTAAAAGTCGCACCTGATTCCAAGTGCTTGAGCCCATTCATTTTTTTATTCTTGCAGCAGCGGTTGTAAGTTTTTCTCAGACAGGTACAATGGCGCCGTTCGCTGCTAGGCGGATGTTGTTATGGTGACCCTATCGGTCCCCCCGCAACGATTACCCGTGAACCTGGTCAGATCCGGAAGGAAGCAGCCACAGCGGGAACATTGTGTGCCGGGGTGTGGCTGGTGGGGTTGCCTCCATT
>JBILYW010000196.1:0-6458 GCA_044377555.1 Pseudomonas sp. | reverse complement strand
ATGGAGCCCAACGGCTGCCGGTTTCACGTCGAGCTTAGTCCGGCCGACGCCTGAAACCCTTAAGTGGCCTGCGCCCTGCAGGCTGCTTTGTTCTAAAAGTGCGGGTTCAGGCATGGCCCCGCGCCACCATCTTCGACCTGTAAAACCTTGAAATACTTGCCCGGGTGAGAGGACGAAATTTTCACCTGCTGATGACCTGACGCAAACGTTCTCCTGATTAAGGTATTGCCTATATATCTCAGGAGCACTTTCATGGGCCCCATCATCAAGCTCAAATTTTCTGAAAAGTACAATCAACAGCACGCGGCTGAATATTTGGTCAAGCACCAGGACGGAGTGGCCCGACGGCTCTCGCACATGCGTGATGAGCAGTTGGCACGGCGGGCCCTGGCCCTGGCCGGCGAGCCTGCGGTTGTCCTGGACCTGCCCTGTGGTGCGGGCCGTTTTTGGCCGTTGCTGGCGAAAATGCCAAACCGCGAAATCATCGGTGCAGACAATTCGGCGTCGATGCTTGAGGTAGCGGCGCAGGCGCAACCGGCCGAAGTGGTCAAACGGGTACGGCGCTTGCAGACCTCTGCATTTGAAATAGATATGCCTGATAACTCGGTCGACAGTATCTTTTGCATGCGGCTGCTGCACCATATCGGTGATGCAAGCCATCGGATGGCTCTATTACGGGAGCTTCATCGCGTCAGCCGGGACAGCGTGATTATTTCGTTATGGGTTGATGGCAATTTCAAGGCCTGGAAACGCAAGCGTCTTGAGCGCGTGCGGGCAGTAGAAACAGAGCAGGCCGGTTACCAAAATCGCTTTGTGTTACCAGCTGCTACAGTCGAGTCCGAGTTTAAAAAGGCTGGGTTCACTGTGCAGGATCATTTGGACTTTATTCCGCTCTACGCGATGTGGCGGGTTTACGTATTAAGAAAGAGGTAATCATGACCATTGAATGCACACAGCAATCCCCCTCTGCGATCGAAGACCGTTTTGAGTTCCATTGGAATCAAAGTGGTGAATGGGTTGAAGAACCCAACCAGCGCCGTGGGGGAGAGAGTGGTGTGCAACGGGTTCACGATGCCAATGGGCGCCTGCTCTATGCCAAGCGCCAGGTGGGCCATACCTACCGTAGCTGGCGTTACCCGCTGGGTCGCCCCACGGTGCTGCGCGAGCGTGATGCGCTGCTGGCCATGAACCGATTATCGGTCGGTGTGCCTGAACTGGTGTTCTGTGGTGCCCGGCAAGGGGCTGACAAGCAATGGCGTGCACTGCTGGTGACCGTCGCCCTGGACGGCTTTGTCGAAATCGACAACTGGTACGCCGCCGGAGAGCGCGAGCGTCTGGGTGAAGCGGTGCATGACCGGGTGCTTGAAGCCATTGGTCAAACCCTGGCGCGCATGCACCTGGGCCGCTGGCAGCATGGCTGCCTGTACGCAAAACATGTGTTTGTACGGGTCAAGGGGCAGGGCGAGAGTGCACAGATAGACGTGGCTTTGCTGGATCTCGAAAAAAGCCGGCAACGTCTGACAGCGCACAAAGCCGCCTCTCACGACCTAAAACAGCTACGCCGCCATTCGTCGTGGAATGCCACCGACTGGGACAAACTGAACTACTTTTATAAAACAGTGTTTGGCAGCGCTATCAAAGGTTTACGGTGATGAGGCGAGAAATAGCACGAAGTTTGTTTCTGCTGGGCGCTCTGGCCATTGCTGGCGTGGCATTAGCCGCTTGGGAGCAGCCTGTAACCCAGGTGTTAAGTACCGCGCAAGCAGGGGCTCATTGCCCGCTGCCGCGAACAGTGAAAGTGGCAGTGGCGGCAAAACCCGATCACGACCTGCTGTTGTTTATGTTTGGCATGACCCAGGGTTTGCGCAAGTAAAGGTGGTTACAGCCCGTAGGGGCTGACAAAGGCTGCGGCTTTCAAGGTTCAGGATCACAGCCTTCGCCAGCTCATGCGGGATTTACCCTTGCATGACATGCAAATGGTTGTCCCACAGCCCGGACGGCAAATCCAATGGCTTGGCCGTCAGATCGCTCTGGCGACAATCGTAGAAACGGCAACGGCCCTGGCCGGACGTAACTACAAACCCGTCTTTTACCGCACCCACCCCCGCACAATCCGGCAATGGCGCATCCAGGCGCAGGTCGCCGCTGTCCAGATCCCACACAAAGAATCGATTGCCCCGCGGAGCTGTCAGTGCCACTAGCCGCAACTCGCTGTGGACCGCGACACTGGCCGTGTAATGACCCATGGCGCGCAGTTGTTGCTCGGCCACCGGGAAAGGTTCAAACGGCTGGCCAGGACGCTTGATGGCCAGCAACTCGGAAAGCTCTTGGGCATCCCCCATAAACTGCTGGCAGGCGACGATCGTGCCGTCGCTGGCGATGCCCAGATGCCGCACGCTGTTCATTTGCTGGCTCAGGGTTTCCTTGCTGAGCAAGGTGCCATCGCGTTGCATCAGCACCAGGCTGGGCTCCATCGCATTGAGATTCATCTCGACCCGGCTTTCGGCCTCGGTGCGAATCCCGCCGTTGGCCACCACCAGCGTCTCGCCGTCAGGCATCCACGACACTTGATGCGGGCCTACACCGTGGGTGGGGATTTCGCCACTGTGGACCAGACGCTCGCCCTCGAAGCGATAAACCCCCAGCAATCCGCGGCCCGGGTCGGTGGTGTCGTTCTCGGTGGTGTATAGCCACTCGCCGTCTTTATGGATCACGGCGTGGCCATAAAAATGCCGGTTGGGCAGGGAGGTCAGGGTTTGCAGCAACTGCCCGTCTGTCAGGCCGATCAGGTAGCTTTCGGTGCCGGGGCGCCGCGCTACAAACAGCGCAATGGGCAGCGTGGGGTGGTTGATGATGTCATGGCAGCGCTGGCCGACCCGGGTGCTGAAGACTTGAGTGCCGTCCAGGCGATAACCGACAGCAAAGTGATTGCCGTCCCCATCGTCCCGGGCGCTGAGCAGGAGCGGGCTCTGGCCTTTTTGCATGGCTTTTTGTCTACACAGCAGTGACCAGCCGCCCAACGTCATGGCGCTCAGTAGTAAACCGCCGAGCTTGAGAGCTTGCCTGCGCATCATCGAACCTTCCTTTATCAATCGCCGTCGTTGGCGTTAAAGCCCAATTGGATACCCAGTGCCTTGGCCAGTTCACCTTCGTGCAGGCGGTGAACCACGTTCAGGCTGTCGTAGATGGCGTCGAGCTGGGCACGGCCGGCGTCGTCGGCCAGCAGTTCGTTGAGCGAGCGCTGATTATCGTTAAACAGTTTGAGCGAAGTGGCGTAGGCCGCATCGATCTTGTCGGCCAATGGCTTTTGTTCGGCAGGCAACAGGCCGCGCAAACCTTTGTTGTCGACACCTGTCCATACGGTCTGGGCGGCAGCCAGGCTGGCGGCCAGGCTTTTGAGCGACGACTCGCTACGCCATGCGTCAGCCTGGAACGGCTGCGGGATGCCCTTGCTCTGGCGGCCCATTGGCGTGCCGAGTTTTTTCTTCAGGGTGTCGAGTGCGGTCACTTGTACGCGCAACACATCAGCAATGGCTTCGTGGGAGTCGGCATAACGCTGGTTCGGGAACTTGCTCATTTGCGCGAGCATGCCGTCAGTGCTGTTCCAGCTGGCCAGGATCTCTTCGGCCAGTTGCTTCTGACGTTCACCGATGGCGGTCAGCAGCGGGCAGTAGCGGGCCTTTTGCGTATCGTCAGCGAGGTTGATATTGCTGTCGAACAGAATGTATTCGTAGGCGGACAGGCCCTGTACCACAACGCTGGACTTGGCCAGTGCGGCGGCATCGATCTGCGGCTGGGCGATTACCAGTTGTTCGACCTGACGGCCGACCAGGTTCTTTTTATCCGGCCAGAACTGTACCTGCCACGCGCGATTGCCTTCGGCCAAAGGCCCGATCAGCAGAGGTTGCAGCTCGGCCCAGGCTTTTTGCGCATGCAAGTAGTCTTTACGAGCCGTGTCGAGAGTTTCCTTGCCTTCGCAGTAGGCCAGAGCACTGACTGCCAGTTGGCGGTCGGCTTCAACCCAGCGGCTGTAGGTCGGCAAAATCACTTGCTTGGCGATCGCTGCCGAAGTGACGGCCTGCGGGTCTTGTGGCGAGCAGGCAGCCAGGGCGATAGCGGCAAGGCTGGTGAACAAAAGCTTGGGTCGAAACATGTCGGGGTCCCCGATCTTGTAAGGCGTTTAAAGAGAGTTCAGGAACGCCAGCAACGCAGCGCGCTGCTCGGCATTAAAGCGTAAAACCTGTTGCTTGGCCGGTTCTGCCTCGCCGCCATGCCAGAGCACGGCTTCCAGCAGGTTGCGTGCACGGCCATCGTGCAAAAACTGGGTATGGCCACTGACCGCCTGGGTCAAACCTATGCCCCACAGCGGCGGCGTGCGCCAGTCGCGACCAGAGGCGGCGAATTCGGTACGGTTGTCGGCCAGCCCCGGGCCCATATCGTGCAGTAACAAGTCGCTGTACGGATGAATGACCTGATTGGCCAGCTCGGGCTCGGCGGCGTTTGCTGACGTGGTGAACGTCGGCGTATGGCACGACGCGCACCCGGCCTGGAAGAACAGGTTTTTACCGGCCAGGACCTGGGGCGAGCCGACATCCCGGCGGGCGGGCACGGCCAGGTTGCGGGTGTAGAACTCCACCAGGCGCAGAATGTTGTCGCTGACCTCGGGCTCGCCATCAGGGCCATTGCCGCTGGGCGCTTGCAGGCAGTCAGTCTGGGCCGGAGTGCAATCATCGAACGGTCTCAGGGACGTAGTGAGTCCCATATCACCAGAAAAGGCGTGAACATTCTGTTGATTCAGGTTCGGTTGCCCGGCTTTCCAGCCAAATCGGCCCAGGACAGTTTTTTGCTGTGCGTCATCCCACACCTGATTGGGACGCCCGGCAATGCCGTCACGGTTTTTGTCCTCAGGGTCGGCATTGGCCAGAATCGCCGCCTCGGGGATCGCTTCAAGCAAGCCAAGGCCAATCATCGGCGGAGCAATGCGTGCCGAAAAGCGTGTGTCGGGGTGCATCGGGCCGTAACCCAATTGGGTGATCTGCAACGCGGGTTTGCGCAACTCGACCTCTGTGCCGTCCTTGAAGCGCACCGAGACGGGTTCGTAATCGACCCGCACCTTGCCTTCCGGGGCCACGCCGGGCACCGACATGTCTTGCAACTGGCCACCGTAAGTCGGCTCCGGGACCACCCCGACCTGTTCGATCAGCCTGGCCAGCGCAGGATCGTTGGGGATCGACAGGCGAACCAGCATCGAGACCGCGTTTTTGGCGCCGGGGGCGGGCGGGTGGCCGCGACCGTCCTTGATGTGGCAGTTCTGGCAGGCATTGGTATTGAACAGCGGGCCCAGGCCATCACGGGCGGTGGTGGTGGCGGGCGCGATCACCCAGGGGTTGCGGAAGAAACTGTTGCCGACGCTGAAGTCCAGACGCCGGGTGGGCGCAAGGTTGGCCGAGGGCATGGAAAACGCGTTGTGATCGGTTTTGCGCACCGTAGTAGCCCCGCCGGAGCGGGCTTCGCCGGGCTCGGGTTTGGTAAAGCGCGGCGCATCATCACAACCGCCAAGGCCCAGGGCCATCAGCAGCAGAGACAGGCGAAGAGGCAACGAAGGCATCAAGCGTCCAGGTCAGTGTGCAAAACGAGGGCGCAAAGTTTAGCAGGGAAGGCGAATTGAAATAAGAGGAATTAGCGTTTGGTTTGATTTGCGGCAGGTAAACACACTGAGGGCGTCACTGATCCTGTCGCGGCTGATGAGGAATGAAGGCGTCGATCGGGTACGATGCTCAGGCCAAAAAAAGGCGACCCGAAGGTCGCCTTTTTTCATTCACTCAAACGCTGCGGATCAAAATTCGTGATCGGCATTATCCGGGTTCAGGTCGGTGATGCCCAGCTTGCCGGCGGCTTGCTCGATGGCACCGGTCTGTTTGACCAGGGCGCCGATGGCATCACGTACCACCTGGTTGCCCTTTTCGTTGCCCGCAGCGATCAACTGGTCGTAGTGCTCGCCCTTGTTGGCAAGGTCAACCATGACCTGGATCTTGGCTTCGGTGTCGGCCAGATCGGATTTCAGCGTAGCGTCTGCAGCCGGGTCAACCACCACTATCAGCGACGACAGGCTTGGGCCGGTCAGTTTGGTGCCGTCAGTGCGCAGGTACTCACCCAGGTACACGTTACGGATGCCCTTGGCGTCGTAGAAGTGCGAGTTGTGGGTGTTGTCGCTGAAGCAGTCATGCTCGTCTTCAGGCGAGTTGGCTTCCAGCGACACTTTCATGCGCTCGCCAGCCAGTTCGCCCAGCGACAGGCTGCCCATGCCGAACAGCATTTTGCGCAGACCATTTTTTACCGGCTCGGCTTCAAGCGTGGCGCGGTAGTTGTCTGCAACGTTTGGTGCCCAGTTGCCGACCATTTCGTTCAGGTCGTTGACCAGCAGTTGGGTCACGGCCTTGAGGTAGGCACGACGACGG
>JBILYW010000195.1:0-6497 GCA_044377555.1 Pseudomonas sp. | reverse complement strand
AAAACGTTGATTCGTTTACGCATGGAAATGCACCGCCAGGAGATTCGTCACGAATCGCAACAGTTGCTGCAACCGCTGCAAAAAATGCGCGGCATGACCAGCAACTGGCAAGAAAACCTGGGCATCAAGCACGCGCCTCTTTGGGGCGTCGGGATTGTGTCCCTGCTCGGTTTTCTGACGGGCAGAAGCGCAAAAAGCAAAGGGGGCGACGGGACATCGCGCTGGATCGGCTTGACCACAGGTCTGTTGCCACTGATCAAAATGGTCATCCAGGCCGCTTCGCGCAAGCCTTGATACTCGCTTTGTGTAGCCGCTGAAGAGCCTAGCGAGGCTGCGATCGAGGTGATGCCGATCGCAGCCTTCGGCAGCGGCTACAACATACTGCCCATAAGCGATAAGCTGCGTTATCAGCCATTAACGGAGCACAGCGCCTTGGATTGGCAAACCCTGCTTAATCGCGAACGCCTCGGCAAGCCTCACCACAGCCCGGAAGAACTCGGGCGCAGCCCGTTCCACAAAGACCACGACCGGATTATCTTTTCGGGCGCATTTCGCCGTCTGGGCCGCAAGACCCAAGTCCACCCGGTCAACAGTAACGACCATATCCACACCCGGCTCACCCACTCGCTTGAAGTCAGCTGCGTCGGTCGCTCGCTGGGCATGCGCGTGGGCGAGACAATCCGCAGTGCCTTGCCACAATGGTGTGACCCGGCCGATCTGGGCATGGTGGTGCAGTCCGCCTGCCTGGCCCATGACATTGGCAATCCGCCCTTCGGTCACTCCGGGGAAGACGCCATTCGCAACTGGTTCGGGCAAGCCGCCGAGCGTGGCTGGCTGGACGACATGAGTGATGCCGAGCGCAATGACTTCTTGAACTTTGAAGGGAACGCCCAGGGTTTCCGGGTGCTGACGCAACTGGAGTATCACCAGTTCGATGGCGGCACGCGCCTGACACATGCAACCCTGGGGACTTTCCTCAAATACCCCTGGACTGCCCGCCATGCCGACTCGCTGGGGTATAAAAAGCACAAGTTCGGGTGCTACCAGAGCGAGCTGCACCTGCTCGAAGGCATCGCCCACAAGCTGGGCCTGCCCCAGATTGAAGACCAGCGCTGGGCACGTCACCCCTTGGTGTACCTGATGGAGGCAGCCGATGACATTTGTTACGGCCTGATCGACCTTGAGGATGGCCTGGAGATGGACCTGCTGCAGTACAGCGAAGTCGAGTCGCTGCTATTGGGGCTGGTGGGCGATGACTTGCCCCAGACCTATCGCCAGCTCGGGCCCCGGGACTCTGAGCGACGCAAGCTGGCGATCCTGCGCGGCAAGGCCATCGAGCACCTGACCAACGCAGCCGCACGTGCCTTTGTCGAACAGCAGGAAGCCCTGCTGGCAGGCACCCTGCAGGGGGATCTGGTCGAACATATGCACGGCCCGGCCAAGCGCTGCGTCCTGGATGCCAAAGACATGGCACGCAAAAAAATCTTCCAGGACAAACGCAAAACCCTGCATGAAATCGGCGCTTACACGACCCTGGAAATCCTGCTCAATGCTTTTTGTGGCGCAGCACTGGAGCAGCATGGCGGACGAGCACCATCGTTCAAGAATCGTCGCATTCTCGACTTGCTGGGCAATAACGCCCCGGACCCAAACGGGTCATTACATCGCTCGTACATGCGCATCATCGACTTTATCGCCGGCATGACCGACAACTACGCCACTGACATGGCAAGGGAAATGACCGGTCGCTCCAGCCCGGTCTGATCGCTGTTGCCCACCCGAAAAACCGGGCGGGCAACATCGTTTAAAACACTAAACACATACAACTTAGCACTACTTAAAGAATATACATTATTGTAGGAGCGCTCTTACAAACACAAAAAACATCTACACATTCGAAACTCCAGACCATAAATCCGACTAGACAAACAGCCAATTCCCTAAACACCCCAAACAATTAGTGAGCACACGCCTTATTTGCCGTAGGGATTTTCCCATACTACGCTTGCGGGCTACTCAATTCGTGCCTCCACTCTTACATCTGAGATAAGGTGCCCGCTTTCTATACAGCACTTTATGGGGAAGCAATATGAATACCGTTTTTATTGTTGATGACCATCCGGTTATCCGACTGGCCATTCGCATGTTGTTAGAGCATGAAGGTTATGAAATAGTCGGCGAAACCGACAATGGCGTAGATGCAATGCAGATGATCCGCGAATGCGTCCCGGACCTGATAATTCTTGATATCAGCATTCCAAAACTGGATGGCCTGGAAGTGCTGTCCCGCTTCAACGCAATGAATTCGACCCTTAAAACCCTGGTCCTCACAGCTCAGTCTCCTACGCTTTTCGCCATGCGTTGCATGCAATCCGGCGCGGCGGGCTATGTGTGCAAACAAGAAGACTTGAGTGAACTTGTCAGTGCAATAAAAGCTGTCTTTTCTGGCTACAATTACTTTCCAAGCCAAGCATTGACTCCTGAAAACTGCAGCGACAGTAACTTATCCGAAGTCGAGCTTTTTAAATTAGTCAACGACCGGGAACTCATGGTACTTAAGCTGTTCGCTCAAGGTAAAACAAACAAGGAAATCGCCACTGGCATGTTCCTCAGTAATAAAACCGTGAGCACGTACAAAAAGCGGCTCATGCAAAAATTAAAAGCCAATTCACTGGTTGATCTTATCGAGCTGGCCAAACGTAACGCCTTGGTGTGAGAAACAGGATGCCCACGCGGTTAAACAAGTATCTATCACTGTTTGCAGGGTTAATCCTGTGCGCATCAGTGCACGCCGAAACACCCCGCACTGAAACCTACTCTTTGCTCAGCCGCTCGGGCACCCATCACATGGAAGTGCCACTGGATAAAGCGCAACGTTATTGGCTCCAGGAAAAACGCGAACTCCTGGTAGGAACCTCCACTCCCGACTATCCCCCCTTCGACATGACCGACAGCCGTCAGGACTACGAAGGTTTAACAGCCGACTATGTCGGCATTCTGGCCAAAGCCCTGAATGTGTCGATCCTGGTTCAGCGCTTTGCTTCCAGAGAGGCTGCAATCACCGCGCTTGAAGAAGGCAGAATTGACCTGCTCGGCACTTCAAACGGCTTTGAAGCCTCCAACCAGAACCTGTTGCTGTCCACGCCATACGCCATCGACCAGCCCGTGCTGGTAACCCGCGAAGGGGAAACACGCTCGCTATCGCAAGGCCTGGCGGGCTTGCGCTTGAGCATGGTGTACCACTACTTGCCACTGGATGAGGTCAAGGCGCTCTACCCCAACGCAATCATCCAGTCATACCCTTCCTATCAAAATGCCATTAATGCAGTGGCTTTCGATCAGGCGGATGTATTTTTGGGGGACACCCTGTCGACCCATTACATGATCAACAAGGGGTATCTGAAAAACATCAAAATGGCCAACTTCAGCAAACACGAAGCCAATGGTTTCAGTTTTGCCGTACGCCGTGACAACGTGCAACTGCTCGAGATTATCAACACCACACTCAACGCCGTCCCCAATGGTGAGCAAGAGAACATTGCCAAACGCTGGAGCGCAGGCAGTGACATTCTGCTGTCCGATCAAAAACTTCAACTTACCGAGCGTGAAAAACGCTGGCTGGCCCAACACCCGGTGGTCAAGGTGGCGGTCAACGAGGCCATGGCGCCACTGACTTTCTTTAACGCCAACGGCAATTTCAGGGGCATAACTGCCGACCTGCTGGAGATGGTCCGCCTGCGCACGGGCCTGCGTTTCGAGATACAGCGCGCCCATAGCCTCAACACCATGATCCAGATGATCGATCAACACGAAATCGACATCATAGCCGCCATCAGCCCGTCTGCTTCCCGGGAAGAGACCCTTAACTTCAGCCGTCCTTATCTCGTTAACTCATCTGTCCTGCTCACGGCAAAAGGCCCGGAACAACCTTCAAGCCTTGAACAACTGGCCGGTAAAAAGCTGGCCCTGACCCAGGGCAACCCCCTGACCGAATACCTGCGCACTGAATACCCAAAAATACAACTGGTCCAAACCGAGGATATCTATAGCGCCACAGAGCTGTTGGCCGAAGGCAAAGTGCAAGGTGCGGTCAATACTCTGGTCATTGCCAATTACCTGCTGAACTCCCGCCTGTTCCAGGGCCGCTTGCAGATCAGCGCCACCATTGGCGCCCAACCTGCAACGTTTTCCCTCGCCACGGCACGGGACGCCACCGAACTGGGCTCCATCCTCAACAAGGCCCTGTTGAGCATTGCCCCTGATGAACTGGGCATCATCAACAGTCGCTGGCGAGGCTATATCCCTGCCTCTGACAGTTACTGGCGCAACTATCACCGCCTGATTTACCAGATCATCATTGGCGCCAGCCTTTTGCTGCTGTTGTCAGTGGTGTGGAATGCCTATATGCGGCGTCAGATCTGCCAGCGAAAACTGGCTGAACGGGCACTCAACGACCAGTTCGAGTTCATGCGGGCACTGGTCGATGGCACGCCCCATCCCATTTATGTAAGAGATCGGGAAGGCATTCTCAAAACCTGCAATAACAGCTACCTCGAAGCTTTTTCGGCCAGGCGCGAAGAGATCATTGGCAAAACAGTGATGCAAACCTGCAGTTTTTTGAACAATGAGTGTGAAGCCCATGATTATCAGGCCGACTACGTGCGTGTGATGCGCGAAGGCATACCGCTTGTCGTTGATCGCCCGCTGAATATCGGCGACAAAACGCTCACCATCTACCACTGGATTCTTCCCTACCGGGATTCGCTGGGTGAAGTACAGGGCATTATCGGAGGCTGGATTGACATCAGTGAGCGCCGCCAGCTGCTGGATGAGCTGCGCACGGCCAAAGAACTGGCAGATGAAGCCAACCGCGCCAAAAGCACGTTCCTGGCAACCATGAGCCATGAAATTCGCACGCCAATGAACGCAGTGATCGGCTTGCTCGAACTCACCTTGAAGCGTGCAGACCAGGGGCATCTTGACCGGCCCTCCATTGAAGTCGCCTACAACTCGGCCAAAGATCTGCTGGAGCTGATCGGCGATATTCTCGACATCGCCCGCATCGAATCCGGCCGCCTTAACCTGTCCCCCGAACGGGTCAACCTGCGCAACCTGGCCAATTCAGTAATTCGGGTTTTTGATGGCCTGGCCCGGCAAAAAAACCTGACCCTCTCACTGATCTTCAAACCTGAAAGCAGAGCCCCCGACGTACTGATCGACCCGCTTCGATTCAAGCAAATCCTGACCAACCTGATCAGCAATGCAATCAAGTTCACCAAATACGGGCAAGTGACCCTGGAGCTGGGCTTGCGGCCGACCGGCACCCCCGATCAGGTTGAGCTGCAGTTGAGCGTTAAAGACACCGGCATCGGCATCAGCCAGCGCGACCAGGCACGCCTGTTCGAACCTTTCGCCCAAGCGGAAAGCAGCGGGCAACTGGCCCTCAGTGGCGCAGGGCTGGGGCTGGTGATCTGCCGTAGCCTGTGTGAAATGATGGGTGGAACGCTTGAACTCAGCAGTCAGCCAAACGTCGGGACTCTCGTTCGAATAACACTCAAGATGCCAACCCTGCCACCTTGTCTGGCCACCACCACCCAGGAGCCTGCAATCAATCCCGCCGCCCGCCAGCTCAACGTACTGGTAGTGGAC
Organism: Pseudomonas sp.; assembly: GCA_044377555.1. Classification (GTDB taxonomy): domain Bacteria; phylum Pseudomonadota; class Gammaproteobacteria; order Pseudomonadales; family Pseudomonadaceae; genus Aquipseudomonas. The sequence continues at coordinate 848 of JBILYW010000195.1, read as the reverse complement.
GACCATCCCGCCAACCGCCTGCTGATGTGCCAGCAACTGGGGTTTTTAGGGCATCGGTTTACCACCGAACATAACGGTGCCGAAGGACTGAAAGCCTGGAAAGAAGGAGCATTCGACCTGGTCATTGCTGACTGCAACATGCCTGTCATGAACGGCTATGAACTGACCCGGGCCATACGCGAGCATGAACAGGCGTCACATCTACGCCCCTGCACGGTATTGGGGTTCACAGCCAATGCCCAGCCTGAAGAACGCCAGCGCTGCCTCGACGCTGGCATGGATGACTGCCTGTTCAAACCCATTAGTCTGACCCTGCTCAGTCAGCGTCTGACCACGCTGGAGTCGCTCCATACCGGCCCCCAGGTGTTCAACGTCGAATGCCTTTACTCGCTTTCAGGGCGCAATAACGCGCGGACAAAACTGTTGCTGGAGGAATTGTTGCGCAGCAACCAGCAGGATCTGAAGGCACTGCTCGAGCTGCCGGCTGACGGGGGGGTGCAAGGGTTTATCGACATTGCGCACCGGATCAAGGGCGCCGCCCGCATTGTGGGAGCCCATAGCCTGATCGAGCACTGTGAAACGCTGGAGCAAGCCAACCTTTCAAATCTCGTAGTGGCCCGCAATGAGGTTCAGGCGGCCATGAAAACCCTAGAGCAGGCATTGGCTCAACAGCTGGAAGAGCTGGCGAACAACGGCTGAACCGCAGATAGCCCCGGGCCGACCAAAGAGCAAGCTGGCCCGGATTTACTATGCTTACAGGCACCAGCACACTGTTATCTGCGGAGTAACTGCTCATGCGCAATACTGCGCACTCCCATAGTCGCCCGTTCCCTCTGCATGTCCACATC
>JBILYW010000194.1:0-6500 GCA_044377555.1 Pseudomonas sp. | reverse complement strand
GGCATCCGGGAAACCAATTTTGACGTGCATCAGGAAACGGTCGAGCTGGGCTTCAGGCAGCGGGTAGGTGCCTTCCTGCTCGATGGGGTTTTGCGTGGCCATCACCAAAAACAGCGGCGACAGCTCGTAGGTGCTGCGCCCGACACTGACCTGACGCTCGGCCATGGCTTCGAGCAGGGCCGACTGAACCTTGGCCGGGGCGCGGTTGATTTCATCCGCCAGTACCAGGTTGTGGAAGATCGGGCCTTGCTGGAACACGAAACTGCCGGTTTCGGGGCGATAGATCTCGGTGCCGGTGATATCGGCGGGCAGCAGGTCGGGGGTGAACTGGATTCGATGGAATTGCGCCTCAATGCCCTCAGCCAGCTCTTTGATCGCCTTGGTCTTGGCCAGACCGGGCGCACCTTCGACCAGCATGTGGCCGTCAGCCAGCAGCGCAATCAGCAGGCGGTCGATCAACTTTTCCTGACCGAGAATCTGGGTTGAGAGAAAGGTTCGCAGCGCTAGCAGCGCTTCACGATGTTCCATCGATGACTGTTCCTGAAAAGGACACCAACGGCGTAAGAATTACGCCGGGGCTGGGGGCGTTACTTTAATCCATTGCGGGGGGTTGGGACTAATTACAGGCGGGCTTTTTATGGAAAAAGCTGAAAAGTGCGAGGTTGTTGAGAACGGTGCTCATCTGTATGGGCTTTGGGAGCTGTGAATCCTTGTAGCAGCCTCGTTTCTCGGTAGCGGCTACAGAGGGGGGGCAACCCGGAAATGCTCTGCCAGCAGCGCCGCGAAGGCATCTCGCGGCCCGTGCAGGCCGGTTTCGCGGTGCCAGAAAAACAGGTTGGGCATGGGCCGGCGCAAGGGTCAGGAGTAAAACGCTCTCGCGTTCTGCCACAGAGCCTGGTGTGCGCCGTCTTCGCCCAGTGCGTCGCGCAGCAAGGTGATGTCGTTGTCTTCAAACACTCGGGGTGCGCGGGTGGACGGCAGGTCGGTGCCAAACATCAGCGCGTGGGGGTTGGCGCTGTGGATCTGTTGCAGCACCTGCGGCACGGCAAAATCGACCCGGCCAAAGCCGCACGCCTTGATTCGTACGCCGTGCTCAGCCAGGCGCAACAGACTGGGCAAGCCTTCGTGGCTCAGGCCCAGATGATCGATGCTCAAGGCGGGCAGGCGCCGTAGCCGGGCTTCGAGAGGGGCCAGTTCCCGCGAGTCGATATACAGCTCTGAATGCCAGCCCACGCGTTCATGCACGCGCCTGGCCAGCGACTCCAGCTGGTCGAGTTGCTCTGAACCGCCGCGCTTGAGGTTGAAGCGCAGGGCGCGGACGCCGTGCCGGTGCAGGGTTTCAAGCTCTGCGTCGGTGACGGTGGCGGGCAATTGCGTGACACCGACAAAGCCTGGGCCGAGGCGTTTTAATGCGGCGATCAGGTAGCTCTGGTCATAGCCCTGAAAAGACCCCGAGACCACGGCACCACCGACGATACCCAGGGGCTCGGTGCGTGACAGGTAATCATCGGCACTGAAGAACCCGGGTACAAACCCGTTGTTGGGGGTCAGCGGGTAGGCGCTGTCGATGATGTGGCAGTGAGCGTCGAAGATCGGGGGCATGGTGGTGAGCTCCAGTGTAAGTGCATAACTGTGGGAGCGGGCTTGCTCGCGATGCAGGTGACGCGGTCTGCCTGGCCCACCCCGCTGATACCATCGCGAGCAGGCTCGCTCCCACAATGTGGACTGCCCTGCAAGGCTCCCTTCCTCAGAGAGGGTTAGCCCAGTTCGCTGACGTAGGTGCCGGTGCCCTTAAGGATGTTTTGCAGGGTTTCTTCGACTTCGGCCAGGTCGGCAGCCGCGGTGCTGTGGCTGATTTCCAGAACGTCGTCGCCCTTCAGAACGTCAGTATCGCCCGCGCCGATTTCAATCAGCAGGCGGGTAGGGCTCAAGGTGACTTTGATCCCGTCCAGCGTCGAAGGCTCGTCGTCGAGGGTGATTTCCAGCTCGTCTTCGTCAGGGTAGCGGGTCATCAGGAACATCTCGCCCTGATCCGTGTGGCAGCACAGCATGGCCATGTTGTCTTCTTCGTCATCGCACGGGTTGGCAAGCAGGTGGTCGGTGGTCATGTGCATGGGGAATTCCTGGCGCTCTGGGCGCGGGTAGGTCGAACAGGGGGCCAATTTTGCCAGCATGAACCGATTTGTGCAGATTTGAATGCGGGTCATGGCAAATGACTGGCAAGGATTTGCAGGTCACATCCGGTGCCAGCAGTGGAAAATAAGACTTTTTTATGAAGATTTATTGCCCGCGAATGCTAGGGTTATTCACTATCAGGCCCTGAGGTTACGTCCCGATGACCGAATATGTCGCCGCACCGTAAGCAGGCCGGGCGGCTCACTCGTTAAGCTGCGCGGTGATAGTTATCTCTAAAGGCACAGCCTGTTTATGCGGCAGTCGTTTTTGTAGATACCCATCCTGGAACGTGAATGTGACCCTTGGGTCACGGCCAGCTTCACCTCCCTGTCATGTTGCGCTTTCAAGGTGAATGGCCAAGGTGAATACCAAGGCAGGCCCTGCACAGCATAGGCAGCTCCCCATGCGGGAATAACACGCGACGCTTCTCTCAATAACAAGCCCAAGCGGAGTACCACAGATGGCGTTCTTCACCGCAGCCAGCAAAGCCGACTTCCAGCATCAACTGCAAGCGGCACTGGCGCAGCACATCAGTGAACAGGCACTGCCACAAGTGGCGCTGTTCGCTGAGCAATTCTTCGGCATCATTTCTCTGGATGAACTCACTCAACGCCGGATGTCCGATCTGGCAGGCTGCACGCTGTCGGCCTGGCGTCTGCTGGAGCGCTTCGACCCGGCCCAGCCGCAAGTGCGGGTCTTTAACCCCGATTACGAGCGTCATGGCTGGCAGTCGACGCACACTGCAGTTGAAGTGCTGCATCATGACTTGCCCTTCCTGGTGGACTCGGTGCGTACCGAGCTGAACCGTCGCGGCTATAGCATCCATACCCTGCAAACCACGGTATTGAGCGTTCGCCGTGGCAGCAAAGGCGAGTTGCTGGAAATCCTGCCCAAGGGCACCAGTGGCGAAGGCGTCTCGCAAGAGTCGCTGATGTACCTGGAAATCGATCGCTGCGCCCATGTCGCCGAATTGAATGTGCTGAGCAAGGAACTGGAACAGGTTCTGGGCGAAGTGCGGGTGGCCGTGGCTGATTTCGAGCCGATGAAGGCCAAGGTGCAGGAGCTGCTGGCGAGTGTCGACAGTTGCCAGTACGCCGTGGACGCCGATGAAAAAGCCGAGATCAAGAGCTTCCTGGAATGGCTGGTGGGCAACCACTTCACCTTCCTGGGCTATGAAGAATTTGTGGTGCGTGACGAGGCGGATGGCGGGCATATCGAATATGACGCCAGCTCCTTCCTCGGGCTGACCAAGCTGCTGCGGGCCGGCCTGACCGCCGAAGACCTGCGTATCGAAGATTACGCCGTCAGCTACCTGCGCAAGCCCACCCTGTTGTCGTTTGCCAAGGCTGCACACCCGAGCCGCGTCCACCGTCCGGCTTACCCGGACTACGTGTCGATCCGCCAGATCGATGCCGACGGCAACGTGATCAAGGAATGCCGCTTCATGGGTCTGTACACCTCCTCGGTGTACGGTGAAAGCGTGCGGGTGATCCCGTACATCCGCCGCAAGGTGGCCGAGATCGAACGCCGTTCGGGCTTCCAGCCCAAGGCTCACCTGGGCAAGGAACTGGCTCAGGTCGTTGAAGTACTGCCCCGTGACGACCTGTTCCAGACGCCGGTGGACGAGCTGTTCACCACCGTGATGTCGATTGTTCAGATCCAGGAGCGCAACAAGATTCGCGTGTTCCTGCGCAAAGATCCGTATGGCCGCTTCTGCTACTGCCTGGCCTACGTGCCGCGCGATGTGTATTCCACCGAAGTGCGGCAGAAAATCCAGCAGGTGCTGATGGAGCGTCTGCAGGCTTCGGATTGCGAGTTCTGGACCTTCTTCTCGGAATCTGTGCTGGCTCGCGTGCAACTGATTCTGCGGGTCGATCCGAAAAACCGGATCGATATCGACCCGCTGTTGCTGGAAAAGGAAGTGGTACAGGCCTGCCGCAGCTGGCAGGACGACTACGCAAGCCTGGTGGTCGAAAGCTTCGGCGAGGCCAATGGCACCAAGGTGCTGGCGGACTTCCCCAAAGGCTTCCCGGCAGGTTACCGCGAGCGCTTTGCCGCGCACTCGGCCGTGGTCGACATGCAGCACCTGATGAACCTGAGCGACAAAAACCCGCTGGTGATGAGCTTCTATCAGCCCCTGGGCCAGAGCGCCGGTCAGGAGCTGCATTGCAAGCTGTACCACGCCGATACGCCGCTGGCGCTGTCGGACGTGCTGCCGATTCTGGAGAACCTGGGCCTGCGTGTGCTGGGCGAGTTCCCGTACCGTCTGCGTCACGCCAATGGCCGTGAGTTCTGGATCCATGACTTCGCCTTTACTGCCGGCGAAGGCTTGAACCTGGATATCCAGCAACTGAACGACACGCTGCAGGATGCATTCGTGCATATCGTGCGCGGCGATGCTGAAAACGATGCCTTTAACCGTCTGGTACTGACCGCCGGCTTGCCTTGGCGCGATGTGGCGCTGCTGCGAGCCTACGCCCGTTACCTGAAGCAGATCCGCCTGGGCTTTGACCTGGGTTACATCGCCAGCACCCTGAACAATCACACCGATATCGCCCGCGAACTGACGCGGTTGTTCAAGACCCGCTTCTACCTGGCGCGCAAGCTGACGGCCGAAGACCTCGAGGACAAGCAGCAACGTCTGGAGCAGGCGATTCTGACGGCACTGGACGACGTTCAGGTGCTGAACGAAGACCGCATCCTGCGCCGTTATCTGGACCTGATCAAAGCCACCTTGCGGACCAACTTCTACCAGCCGGATGCCAGCGGTCATAACCGTTCGTACTTCAGCTTCAAGTTCAACCCGCACCTGATTCCCGAGCTGCCAAAGCCGGTGCCGAAGTTTGAAATCTTCGTGTACTCGCCACGGGTTGAAGGCGTGCATTTGCGCTTCGGTAACGTGGCTCGTGGCGGTTTGCGCTGGTCGGACCGTGAGGAAGACTTCCGCACCGAAGTGCTGGGCCTGGTAAAAGCCCAGCAAGTGAAGAACTCGGTGATCGTGCCGGTGGGCGCCAAGGGCGGTTTCGTGCCGCGTCGCCTGCCATTGGGCGGCGGCCGTGACGAGATCCAGGCCGAGGCGATCGCCTGCTACCGGATCTTTATTTCCGGCCTGCTGGACATCACCGACAACCTCAAGGACGGCGCCCTGGTACCGCCTTTGAACGTAGTGCGTCACGACGACGATGACCCGTACCTGGTCGTTGCCGCCGACAAAGGCACTGCGACCTTCTCCGACATTGCCAACGGCATCGCCATTGATTACGGCTTCTGGCTGGGTGATGCGTTCGCCTCGGGCGGCTCGGCCGGTTATGACCATAAAAAGATGGGCATTACCGCCAAGGGTGCCTGGGTTGGCGTGCAGCGTCACTTCAAAGAGCGCGGGATCAACGTCCAGAAAGACAGCATCAGCGTGGTCGGCGTGGGCGACATGGCCGGGGACGTGTTCGGCAACGGCCTGTTGATGTCCGACAAGCTGCAGCTGGTCGCCGCCTTTAACCACCTGCATATCTTTATCGACCCGAACCCGGAGCCAGCCAGCAGCTTCGTCGAGCGTCAGCGCCTGTTCGATCTGCCGCGTTCGGCCTGGTCGGATTACGACACCGGCATCATGTCGGCGGGCGGCGGGATCTTCTCCCGTAGCGCGAAAAGCATCGCCATCTCCCCGGAGATGAAAGAGCGCTTCGCAATCACGGCCGACAAACTGACCCCGACCGAACTGCTGAACGCTTTGCTCAAGGCGCCGGTGGATCTGTTGTGGAACGGCGGTATCGGCACTTACGTCAAGGCCAGCAGCGAAAGCCACGCCGATGTGGGCGACAAGGCCAACGATGCGTTGCGCGTCAATGGCAACGAGCTGCGCTGCAAGGTCGTGGGTGAGGGCGGTAACCTGGGCATGACCCAGTTGGGTCGTGTCGAGTTCAACCTCAATGGCGGCGGCTCCAACACCGACTTTATCGACAACGCCGGTGGCGTGGACTGCTCTGACCACGAAGTGAATATCAAGATCCTGCTCAACGAGGTTGTGCAGGCTGGCGATATGACCGAGAAGCAGCGCAACCAGTTGCTGGGCAGCATGACCGACGAAGTGGGCGGTCTGGTGCTGGGCAACAACTATAAGCAGACTCAGGCCATTTCGTTGGCGGCCCGTCGTGCTTATGAGCGCATTGCTGAATACAAGCGTCTGATGAGCGATCTGGAAGCCCGTGGCAAGCTGGATCGTGCCATTGAGTTCCTGCCGTCCGAAGAGCAACTCAACGAGCGCGTTGCGGCAGGCCATGGCCTGACCCGTGCCGAGCTGTCGGTGTTGATCTCGTACAGCAAGATCG